>CAWLBR010000015.1:0-27089 GCA_963855085.1 Gammaproteobacteria bacterium | reverse complement strand
TCAAACATAGTGATTTTCCAACCGCGATAAGGGCTGTTAATTTCATCCAGGCCTATATAACCGGGACCGCCATTGTCACTGGTAAAGGCAACAATGGTATTTTCCGCCAAGCCTTGCTCTTCAAGAGAATCTAAAATACGCCCGACACTGCGATCCAATGCGCGGATCATCGCCGCGTAAACCCGCAGGCGATGAGGCTGAATATCGCCCACTGCTTCGTAGTCTTCACGGGTCGCCTGCAGCGGTGTGTGTACGCCCCAGTGAGCCAGATAGAGAAAGAATGGACGATTTTTATTGGCTTCAATCACCTTGATCGATTCATCGGTCCAGTAGTCGGTGAGGTAACCGCCTGGTTTAAATCGATCCTGATCGCCACTATTAAACGAAGCCGCATAGTTTAGGCGCGCCCAGAGAAATTTATCGATGGGATCAAAATCGAGTTTGGCATTGACCACATTGACATCATTTTCTGGCAGATAGAGGGCGCTGGCCATAAGCAGGCTATCGTCAAAGCCCTGATCAGTAGGCACCATGCCGTTGCCCCGACCAAGGTGCCATTTTCCTATATGGGCAGTGTAATAACCCTGTTCCTTAAGGCTCTCTGCAACCGTTACTTCTGCTGTGGGCAAGCCTTTTAACTCGTAGGGCGGCTGACCCGCCTCTAAGCTTTCATCATAAATAAGAGGTGGTAGCCCAGCATCCATTTGAGTCGCGAGTTGAGAGATCACATTACCCATCCCTGAAGGCATCGGGGTAAATTCAAACCCGGTGCGCGTGGGGTAGCGACCGGTCATCAGCATAGCCCGAGACGGCGCACAGGTGCTGGCACCGGAGTAGGACTGATTAAATACGGCGCCCTCTGCGGCGAGACGATCTATGCTCGGAGTTTGCACTCTGCCACCGGCAACACCGCCGCCAAAGGTGGAAATATCGTTGAAGCCGAGATCATCAGCGACGATCAAAATAATATTCGGCGGCCGCTCAGTCTGGCTACTTATAGGCTCTGTCGGACCCTGGGACCAAGGGATATCGATATTGTCGGCAACCGCGTACTGAGCCGCGGACTTGTATTTAATCACTGCCAGCAGGATATCTGTGCGCTGATACCAGGCTACAGTGCTCGCGAGCACAATTAGCAGTAGTGCAATAACCGTTTTTTTCATCGAAAAACCCCCTTTCCCAATAGACTTTTAGCTTTTTTTATAGCACTGCAATTGGCAAAGCAGGTGCTTCTATATGCATATTGACATATAGCATGCCAGTATAAAATCATCTCGTCTAGTACTATAAAATATGTGAATTTTTTTACTATGAGCCAACCGCTAATAATCGAATTTGAAGATGCAGTCGCGATCATTTCCATCGATGACACTCCCTATAACCGCATGACATTTGAATTTATTGACCAGCTTGAATTTACAGTTGCGCAGATAGCCACAGATAACCGTATTCGCGCAGTAGTGCTCACCGGACAGGGGCTGGATAATTTTTCTGCCGCATGAATCTAAAACAACTGCCCGAGGGTGTAGCCCGAGCCGGCAGTGTCGACGCCCTACTCGACCAGCGACTGCCTGTTATCGCAGCCATAGAGACTATGCACAACGCTGGGGTGGCAGCGCACGACTGAGCCAGTGCATCGGCCGCGCAAACGCCCTAGATATGATCCTTCGCAGTAAGAAGATCTCGGGTCCTGAAGCCCTGCGCATTGGCCCAGTTCATGAGGTCTGGCCACTATCTGAACTCAAGGCTCAAGCGATAAAACTCGCCCATGAGTTAGCGGCACAACCAGCTCAGGCAATGCAGGGTATGCTTAAAACTATTATTGGCTGTGAAGATAAGACATTGAATCAGCTGTCACAGGATGAGCGCAGTGCGGTTTTAGGCTCAAGCAACAGCGCTGATTCAAAAGAAGGCATGGCCGCTTTTTTAGGACCACGTAAACCATAGTTCAATCAGTAAATCGCGCTATTGACGTCCAGCGTTTACTTTAAGCCTTCTACTATAGGCGCGTAATAAGCCTGCTTGATGGCTTTAAAAATACTCGGTTCTTTGCAGGCAAGATCCAGCGCCAACTCAGTGGCCATGCCCAGCAATAACTCTGCTGGAGCCTTGCCATCGGCGAAGCCTTCAGCCAGGGCATCGTCGGCTGTGTAACGCTTGCCCGTCAGTACCGCGTCGCGAACGGTGGCGGCCGGCAGTCTCAGGCGCAGAAACTCCATCATCCCTTGCGGAAGCGGCACACCTGCATCCACCTCGGAGATACAGATCCAACCGCGATCTTCACGCATAATTCGGTAGTCACAGGACAGCGCCATAAAGGCACCGCCGGCAAAGGCATGGCCGTTGACTGCAGCAACAGTGGGAAAAGGTAACATCAGCATGCGTCGATGAATCTCATTCATCTGCGCGGAAAATAAAGTCCAGCCAGCGCCATCGAGTTTATTTAAGAGTTCAAGGTTGAGGCCGTTAGAGAAAAACTTGCCCTCACCAACCAGTACCATTGCGGTGCCTGCTACAGGATTCTGTTCAAGCTGATCAAGGATCTCTAACATCCTCTTCTGCCAATCCAAGCAGATCATATTTTCACCATTATTCATGGTGACTGTATAAACTGGCCCTACCTTGCTTAACTCGATCACTTATATTTACCCCCCGGCAAATCATGTTATAATTGACACATCATATGCCATTTCATACTCTAGTCCAAGAAATTAAACCTTACGAAAAATTAGACAGGATGTGCTTTTTACAACCCCTTGCTCAGCCCGAAAGAAAATTAAAACAATAATCGGAAAAGAATCGACCTTATGCCCTCACTGTCCTCCACGAGACCGATCCAGCGCATCTCGACGTCTCTGGCTTTTATTGCCACAGCTCTGGTTATACCTGCTCTCGCACTCGCAGCTACCCCTACCGAAGACCAGCGCCCCAATGTAGTGGTGATTCTGGTGGACGACGCAGGCTTAACTGACTTTGGTCCCTTTGGCGGCGAAGCACAGATGCCCACCATTCAGACTCTGGCTGACCGCGGCACCAAATTTAGTAACTACCATACCTCCCCACTCTGCGCACCCTCCCGGGCCATGCTGCTCACTGGTATCGACAATCACCGCACCGGTATTGCTACGATTCCAGAGGTGTTGACCGAGAATCAGGTTGGCCAGCCAGGCTATTCGATGTTTTTTGAACCCGGAGTGAGAACCCTAGCAGACCGACTCAAAAGCGTGGGCTACAGCACCTACATGACCGGAAAATGGCATCTCGGCAGCGGTGACCACCTACCCAATAGCCATGGCTTTGATCGCTCATTTGCCCTCGACGCCTCGGGAGCCGATAACTGGGAGCAAAAACCCTATATAGGCTATTACGATTTTGCACCCTGGTATGAAGATGGCAAGGCGGCGGATCTGCCGGAGAATTTTTACTCCTCTCAATTTATTGTCGACCGCATGATCAGCTATCTGGATAGCGATCAACCCACTGCTGCACGGCAGCCATTTTTTTCCTATCTGGCGTTTCAGGCGATTCATATACCAGTCCAGGCACCCCGGGAGATAACCGACAGCTACAACGGCGTCTACGATCAGGGCTGGCACAAGCTACGCCAAACCCGTCATCAACGGGCAATTGACCTGGGCTTGATTGCCGCCGATACCCCTCTGGCCGAGATGCCTGCCAATAGCAAAGACTGGGGGAATTTATCCCCAGAAGACCGTTTGCTCTATGCCCGCGCCATGCAGGTGCAGGCTGCTATGCTGGAATCTATGGATAGCCATATTGGGCGCTTTGTTGACTATTTAGACGCCCGTGGCGAACTCGACAATACGCTGTTTATTGTCACCTCTGACAATGGCCCTGAGCCAAGTAACCCCATCGAAATCCCCGGCATGAAAACCTGGATGAGTCTAAACGGTTACAACCATCGTCTGGATAATCTCGGCGAGAAAGGCAGCATGGTGGCCATAGGGCCTGAGTGGGCCAATGCCAGCGCCTCGCCGCTCAATATGTTTAAGTTTTATGCCGCTGAAGGGGGCATTCGAGTGCCCTTGATTATCGCAGGACCCAATATAGGCAAACAAAACTGGCAGCCGGCAATGACTCTGGTCACCGATATAACCCCTACTGTATTGGACTATCTCGGAGTGCCCAACCAACAGACCGACGGGATTGCCATTACCGGACGCAGCATGATGCCATTGCTCGACGGTTCCGCCAGCGCCGTCTATGGTGAGGATGAAGCCATAGGGATAGAGGTTTCTGGAAACTCTGCATTGATCAAAGGCGATTACAAGCTCACCCGCAACACTCCACCACATGGCGACAACATTTGGCGGCTCTACAATTTGGCCGTCGACCCTGGGGAAAGTAAGGATTTGCGCGCTCTGCAACCGGAGCAATTCGACCAGCTCATGGAAGATTACCGAAACTATGAGAGGGAGTTCGGCGTCATTCCACAGATCGAAGATTTTGACTATATAAAGCAGACCAGACGTAATGCGATGAAAAACATTCTGCGCAGTAATTGGCGCCCACTAGCGTTGACCGCAGTCACTCTATTGCTGGCACTCTGGCTGATCATTCGAACTATTTATCGACGACGCCAAAGGCAGGCCTAGACAAATCGAAGTGTCTTTGCAGCTATACCTAATATAAGCGCAACAACTATTGACGCTCTATGTGTCGATTAATATAGTAGCTGGCTAGTAACTGTTTAGTAAATATAAGTCCGATAGCCAGCCTTGCCCGCTAGCCTAATTCTGAATAATACAAAAATGGGGAATGACCATGAAAACAAAAATTACCGAGATGCTCGGCATCGAACATCCAATCATCCAGGGCGGCATGCACCATGTAGGCTTAGCTGAGCTGGCCGCTGCGGTCTCCAATGCCGGCGGACTCGGAATTATTACCGGCCTGACTCAGGGTACCCCAGAAAAACTCGCCAATGAAATCGCTCGCTGTCGCGCCATGACCGACAAGCCCTTCGGCGTCAATCTGACCTTTTTGCCCTCACTCACTCCTCCGGATTATCCGGGCCTGATTCAGGCGATTATTGAAGGTGGCGTCAAGGTGGTTGAAACGGCCGGCAATAATCCCGCCCAATGGCTGCCAATCCTCAAAGAAAATAATATCAAAGTCATCCACAAGTGCACCTCGGTACGCCACGCTCTAAAAGCCCAGGCAATTGGCTGCGACGCAGTTTCTGTAGATGGTTTTGAGTGCGGCGGTCACCCCGGCGAAGATGATATCCCGAACTTTATTCTGCTGCCCCGTGCCGCCGATGAGCTGACTATTCCCTTTGTCGCTTCTGGCGGTATGGCCGATGGTCGCAGCCTGGTTGCTGCACTGGCCATGGGTGCTGAAGGCATGAATATGGGTACACGCTTTATTGTCACCGAAGAGGCCCCTGTACATGAAAACGTTAAGCAGGCTATTTTGGCCGCCACCGAGCTGGATACACGCCTGGTAATGCGACCCTTGCGCAACACTGAGCGAGTGCTTATAAACCCCGCCGTTGAACGTCTTTTAGAAAAAGAAGCAGCGCTCGGCAGTGATATCAAATTTGAAGATATAGCGGCAGAGGTTGCCGGCGTTTATCCAAAGGTTATGCAAAACGGTGATATGGATGTGGGTGCTTGGTCTTGCGGCATGGTTGCAGGCTTAATCTATGATAAGCCGACAGTTCAGGAGCTGATTGACCGAATTATGGCAGAAGCCGACAGCCTGATCTCCGAACGTCTGAAGAATCTTTTGTAATAATCTATTTTTATAAATAGCCTTTATAACAATAATTATTCTAGGCACTAACATAAGCATCAACATAGGAACTAACAATGGCTACAAATATTTTTGATCTAACCGGAAAAATCGCTCTAGTCACCGGCGCCAGCCGTGGCATTGGCGAAGCAATCGCCAAATTACTCGCAGAGCAAGGAGCTCATGTTATCGTCTCCAGCCGCAAGCTAGATGGTTGCCAAACTGTAGCCGATCAGATTACCGCAGAGGGCGGCAGTGCCGAAGCCTTGGCCTGTCACGTAGGCAGTATGGAACAGATTGAAGAGACCTTTGCGACCATTAAAAGCAAGTTCGGCAAACTCGACATTCTGGTGAATAATGCTGCCACCAACCCCTATTTTGGGCATATTCTCGACACCGATCTCGGCGCCTATACCAAGACCGTTGATGTCAATATTCGCGGCTATTTCTTTATGTCTGTCGAAGCGGGCAAGCTGATGCGCGACAATGGCGGTGGCGCGATTGTTAACACTGCGTCGATTAATGCACTACAGCCCGGCGATATGCAGGGAATTTATTCAATCAGCAAAGCTGCGGTAGTGAATATGACCAAGTCCTTTGCCAAAGAATGTGGCGGTCTAGGTATTCGCGTCAACGCCCTGCTCCCGGGCTTCACCAAAACCCAGTTCGCCGGAGCCTTGTTCACCGATGATAAAATCTACCAGTCGGCAATTGCGCAAATCCCCATGAAACGTCACGCGGAGCCCAGTGAAATGGCGGGTACTGTGTTGTATTTGGTCTCTGATGCCTCCAGCTATACCAATGGTGAATGCATTGTTGTTGACGGCGGTATGACGCTTTAGGCTGCAATTCATCGAGCTACTCTAAGATTAAGGTTTAGCCCCTAAAATTCCCCTGCAAGACTAAAATCATCATCTATACTTTAGACAATGGTGTATTTTAGTTGGGGGGCTAAACCATGAATTCTTTACTACCTGCAAATCATTCTAGTCATTCATTTTTCAAATCGGCATTCTCTGCAAACTTATTATTCGCTCTTCTAATAAGTGTAATGAGCCTTCCGGCTCATTCCGAAGCCAAACAATGGTCTGAAAGAAAATTTGATAGAACCATTCTCAGCATCGATAAAGATATCACTCGCAAGCGCTGGAGTTCAGTGATCAAGCGCAGTCAAAAAGCTCTACCACAGTGCATCTCCCTCTATTCCGAACAGTCGCCAACCTGTATTCTAGTGCTGAAAAATATCAATCAAAGCTACGAGAAAATCCGCACCTTTAATCCGCAGAGTGAGCAGATTAAAACGGCCTATAGATTATCCTCAGAAATATTGGGAGAAACCCATACCACCACCATCAGCGCTAGAGATTACTACTACAAGTACCTGATTTTTAACGAGAAATATGCCGCCGCCATCCCACTTCTGATGGAGATCATCAGCTTCGAAAAGAGCCATAACAACGATGAATACCAGTTAATGGAGCGCTACAAGCAGCTCTATGCCTTGGAAGGGTTGACCGAAAACTGGCCTGCGGAGGAAGCTGCATTGCTTATGGTGATACGCCTGGCACAGGAGGTTCTGGGTAAAGACAGCGAAGACTTTACCGCTGGAGTAGAGGCACTCGCATACAACTACTGCGTGCAGAAAAAATATTACGAGTACTTTCAGCTGATTAAAGAGCAGCAAATCGAAATCTCCTGTCTCTCCGAGAACAGAAATTGAGCATTTTTTTTAGTCCTTAATAACAAAAACCAACAAAAACAGCCCAAAAAAAGCCCCGCCATTTAAATAATAGCGGGGCTTTTTAAACTCGTTAACTCTTTCTAGGGCGCTAGAGCTCTAGCGCCCTAAGAACTAGCCTTCAAGCTGGTAATAATCCATCAAAATCTTCGCCACTTCAGGACGAGAGAACTCAGGCGGTGGCGCTATGCCATCACCCAACATCTGACGAACCTTGGTGCCAGACAACAGAATAAAGTCGTCTTTAGTATGATCTTCAGCTTCATTCATCATCACAACGCGCTCAAGCTTCTTGGAAAATGCAGTGTGATCCGCATTAAAGATTTCGATCTCCAGTGAGCCAGCAGGCACCTTTTCAGCAAAGATAGTCTGAGCATCAAAAGCACCATAATAGTCACCGACACCAGCGTGATCGCGACCCACAATCAGGTGGGTACAACCCATATTCTGACGGAACACGGCGTGCAGTACTGCCTCACGGGGTCCAGCATAGAGCATATCGAAGCCGTAACCTGTAACCATCACAGTATTCTCGGGGAAATACAGCTCAACCATTTTGCGGATACAGTCATCGCGCACAGAGGCCGGAATATCACCCTGTTTGAGCTTGCCGAGCAACATATGCACAACAATGCCATCAGCGCCTAAACGCTCCATAGCCATATGACAGAGCTCTTCGTGAGCACGGTGCATAGGGTTGCGAGTCTGGAAGGCAACAACCTTGTTCCAGCCGCGCTGAGCAATCTCATCACGAATCTCGGTTGCCGTGCGGAAGGTGTCGGGGAAATCCGCCTGGAAGTAGCTCAGGTTCAACACCTGAATATCACCAGAGACGAGGTGATTACCCAAATTGTTAAAGGTTGCAACACCTGGGTGCTCAGGATCCAGAGTACCAAAAATATCCGCTGCCATAGACTGAATCTGTTCAGCGCTGACTTCTTCAATCGCAGCCACATCCATCAATGCAATAACCGGGTGACCTTCAGTGTTGGGATCTCTCAAGGCAATACGGCTAGCGCCGCTGATACCTGAAATATCCTTGGTCAGATTGATTACTGGTACGGGCCAAAACAGGCCTTCAGTGGTGTGCAGGGATGCGGAAACACTCAACGCATCGGCAAGATTCATATAACCGGTTAAGGGATTAAAATATCCGGCACCGAGCATAACCGCATTGGCTGCCGCAGCTGAATTGAGCAGCAGTGAAGGCAGAGATTCGGCTTCCTGCAACAGCGCCTGGCGCTGGGCGTCGTCGACTAAAAGGGGGTTTAAAACGTCTGATCCATGAGGCTTGATTAAAAGGGGCTTAGTCAAAAGGTGTTTCTCCATTGTTTTCTTAGTGGATGCGGGTAAAAAATAATAAGTAAAAAAGAGCTCTTAAAAAGAGCTCCTAAAAAAGCGCGTAAAAAGCACGTAGAAAAAAGCTAGGCAATAAAGCCGTTGTCTTCAAGGTACGCAATAATCATAGCGACTTCTTGCTCAAGGCTCATTTGATCTGTGTGCAGATGGATCTCTGGGCTAGCGGGCTCTTCGTAGGGATCATCAATACCTGTGAAATTCTTAATCTCTCCAGCGCGAGCTTTTTTGTACAGACCTTTAGGATCACGCTTCTCAGCTTCTGCGAGAGCGCAGTCAACAAAGACTTCAATAAACGCATAGCCTGACTCAAGGTGCAGAGCGCGGACCTGATCTCGATCGGCACGGTAAGGACTGATAAAGCTAGACAGTGCAATCACACCAGAGTCGACAAATAGCTTAGCAATTTCACCAATGCGACGGATATTTTCCGTGCGATCTTCAGCGGAAAAACCAAGGTTTTTATTGATACCGAGGCGGATATTGTCGCCATCGAGTCTATAGCTTAGCTTGCCTCGTTCAAATAGTGCTTTTTCCACGGCCACAGCAACGGTACTTTTTCCGCTCCCTGAGAGCCCGGTAAACCAAAGGGTTGCACCCTTTTGTCCCAGCAGCGCACTGCGGTCATCTATCGTAATATCACCGTCGTGCCAGGTTACATTTGTTGCTTTTTGCTCAGTCATGAAGAGTTGCTCTATGTGGGAGTTAAGAGTGGGGATATTAGAGCCTTTAACTATACAAGTAAAACAGGATATTATGTTTACCATAATCGATTTAACCGATAACGAAGATCAGAGTAATTTTGATCACAAGAGATAGGTAGCAGAAATGAAATACAGCCTTCGACAACTACAGATATTCCTCAGTATTGCCCGCTATGAAAATATATCCAAAGCCGCTGAGCAGCTGCATATGTCCCAGTCTGCAGCTAGTTCTGCCCTACAAACTCTAGAGCAGGCATTTAATCTCAGCCTATTTAATCGAACCGGTAAAAAGCTCGAGCTCAATGAGGTGGGTAAAACCCTCCGCAACAAGGCGCAGGTATTAATTGCCCAGGCCGAGGAATTTGAACAGGCGCTCCAGGGCCACAGCGATATTGGACACCTTAAAGTCAGCGCCAGCTTTACCATTGGCAACCATCTAGCTGTGAGCTATCTAGCCGGCTATCTCGCCCGTCACCCAGAAGCCCAGGTGGATATCAATGTCGCCAATAGCTCCGACGTGGCCGCCCAGGTGGCTAACTACGAAGTGGATATAGGCATGATTGAAGGGGCCATACAGCACAAAGATCTGGAGTTGATTCCCTGGCGGGAAGATCGATTGGTTGTATTTTGCAGTCCCTCTCACCCTCTAGCAAAAAAACAGCGGCTCACCGATGCGGATATAGTTGCCGCCAGATGGATCTTGCGGGAACCCGAGTCTGGGGCGCGCCATACTTTTAATAATGCTCTGGCAGGACTGATGCCCAAGCTCGATATTTATTTGCAGTTCAAACATAACGAGGCGATTAAAAAAGCCGTGGAGGCGGGATTGGGGATTGGCTGCCTATCTGAAATTGTGCTGCAAAATAACTTCAAGACTGGCGAGCTGGTGCCACTGACATTGCCCAAGCGCGATATGACTCGAACCTTCTATTTTGTGCTGCCGAAAAATCGCCATAAAACCCTAGCCACTGACTGGTGGATCGATGAATGTAATCGTCCAGACTAATCTCATCAAACACTGGCGCTGAGTATCAGGTTGTGACAATAATAGTCACCAGTTGTAGCACTACAAAATTCTAATAATAATCGATTAGTGGACTCAGACTATGCGCGCGCTCGAAAATCTAAAAATCCTCGATTTCACCACCCTGGTTCCCGGCCCTTTTGCCACTATGATGTTGGCGGATATGGGCGCTGACGTACTGCGTGTTGAATCGCCCACTCGACCGGATATGCTGCGCAGCATGCCACCCTTTGCCGACGGCCAATCAACCGCTCACGGCACGCTCAATCGCAATAAACGCTCAATCGCTCTGAATCTGAAGAATCCCGAAGCCGTGGATATAGCCAAACGCCTAGTAGAAGACTATGACATTGTTATTGAACAGTTTCGTCCCGGCGTAATGCAACGCTTAGGTCTCGGCTATGAGCAGCTCCGTGAGATCAACCCTAAACTGATTTACTGTTCGGTCACAGGCTACGGTCAGACAGGACCCTATCGCGACCGCGCCGGTCACGACAATAATTATCTCTCTATCTCTGGCCTCAATGGCTACTCTGGCCGTGCAGCGGATCGCACACCGATTATGGGTATGCCGGTAGCGGATATAGCCGGTGGATCACTGCATGCGGTGATCGGCATTCTGGCCGCTGTGAATCAGCGCCATACCAGTGGTGAGGGACAGCAGATCGATATCAGCATGACTGACGCCATGTTCTCCCTTAATGCCCTATTTGGCTCGACCTATTTGGCTGCCGATGTGCAACCCGCCTCCGGTTCCATGTCATTAAATGGCGGCAGTTTTTACGACTATTATCAGACCTCAGACAATCGCTATCTGTCCATCGGCAGTTTGGAACCACAGTTTTTTCAAGTGCTCTGCGAGACCCTCGGCGACGAACAGCTGTTTAAACTAGGCAACCAGCAGGATGCCGAAACCCAGCAGGCCCTCAGGGCAAAGCTGGACACTATTATTGCGACCAAAACTCTAGCCCAGTGGCGGGAGATTTTTAAACACAAAGAAGCCTGCGTCGAGCCGGTACTGACTTTTGCCGAGGCCTGTGAATATCAGGATGCCGCTGAGCGAGAGATGATCGTCGACGTAAAAACACCCACCGGAGGCTCTCAACGTCAGGTTGGCAGTGCTTTAAAGTTATCTAAATCTGCTCCTCAGTACGGTACATCTGGCGGCGCTATCGGCCAGCATTCCGCTGAGATATTAGCTGAACTGGGCTTTGATACAGACGCCATCACCGCACTGCAAAGTAGCGGCGCGGTGGCTTGAGACTACTTGTAGTGCAGAGCCCGCAATAGAGAGCCCGCAATAGAGAGCCTGTAATAGAGAGCCTGTAATAGAGAGCCTGTAACTGAGAGCCTGTAACTGAGAGCCCGTAACTGAGAGCCTAGTAGTGAAAAGTTAGTAGTGAACAGCCTTTAGATTTGGCAAAAGATTCTGCCACTGCACCACATGGCGTGTTTTTTCCCTGGGCAAAATTGATGCAATTCGATCCGGAAAGAGTACTTCTCGCGCCTCAAACAAATACACAGGCTCCAGATCGATGCGCAGGGACGCCCTTCTAATACTCTTATCGATGTTATCGAGAATTAATGGCTCTGCATCCGGCGTCGAAAAGTAAGCCAGCACAGTATGGGACTTTTCAGTTGCGGGCTGGGCTGTTGCAGACTGAGCTGTTGTTGAGTGCTCTGCTGTTGAGTGCTCTGCTGTTGAGTGCTCTGCTGTTTGGGTTTGGGTTGCGGTCACATAACCAATCCTCAACTTCGACAGTGGCATACCCATTTTGTAGAGAGTAAAAAGCTTGGTCATGGTGAAACCCTGACCATCCCCCGCATGATTTACCAGAAATGCCAGGGGATCTGCTCGCTCATCAGATCGTCGCCAGTTGCGATCCTGAGTGATTGGATGGGCACGATTAACAAAGCCATTCACCTGGGCCAGCTTTTCAATATCATTACTGAACTCAGCAAGGTGAATAATCTGCTGCCATTCACGGAGCCGTTGTTCAGCTGCCAGACCATACTCCATCTGGACCTCTTCAAGTAATTCTTCAGACACTGAAAAGGGTATTGCATAGCCGCAGTGACTCATTATCAATGCACTAAAAATCATGGCTTTTAAGGACAGCAGTCTGTGCTGCGTTATATAAGTAGTCATTGGCAATTCTCCCCGTGCTCTCAGTACTTTTTAGAGCGCTCAAATAATAGGCGCAATTCAAACTATATCGGTTGGTAGATTTGGCATAGTCACTGTTACTAACCCTGGTTGGGCTGTCACAGTTAATCGCCAGGAACGGAACTGGTCAGGCATCAGGCTTGCCGGAATAACGCGCAAAGCAAAGCAGAGAGCAGAGAGCCGCGCCAATGAATCTATACAGCAAATTAATCAGCACAGTCAGCTTAGTGATTATGACCATGGCATTTCTGTGGCTCGCCATGGACACCTACACCACGCGATCCATGGTTATAGACAATATGCAGGCACTGGCTAAAAACGGTGCCACCTCCCTGGCTATTTCAATGGACGATATAGTCGCCAACAATGAGCAAACTCGCCTCAGCGTTTTGTTTGATGCCATGGCGCATCTGGGCCCCTACTCCAGACTCTATTTTGTCGACCTCGATGACAACCGCTTGATAGAGCGATCTTTCTCAAATCAGGCCACAGGCGTGCCTGACCTATTCCAACGACTGATTCAGCTGCCCGTAGTCGAGGCTCGCGCCACTGTGTCCGCGGGCTGGACCAAGCTTGGCCATGTTGCAGTCCGTATCCAGCCACAGCAGGCCTATCTGCAACTGTGGCATGCCCTGCTGCAAAAGCTTGTCTGGAATCTGGCTATTGCACTGGCAGGGATCATTGGCGCTATTATTCTCATTCGCTCCCTTTTACTCCTGGCACAGCAGCCAGGGCGTTAAAGAAGAGCCAGAACAAAACGAGAGCAAAACGAGAGCACAACGAGAACTAAACAAGAACCAAACAAGAGCCCGACCAACCAGCAGCTTTATTTGGCCCTGACGGCCAACAGCTAGTGACAGAGCCCCCCCTGTAAAACGTATAATGCGAGATTGCTTTTTACTTGGATTGCTAAATGACCGTTCGCACCCGTATTGCCCCCTCGCCCACCGGCGACCCACACGTTGGAACCGCCTACGTAGCCCTGTTTAATATGGCCTTTGCTCACAGTCAAGGCGGCCAGTTTTTACTCCGTATTGAAGACACGGACCAGGTGCGTTCAACCCCAGAATCAGAAAAATCCATACTCGACGCCCTGCACTGGTTGGGTCTCGAATGGGACGAAGGTCCAGACAACGGCGGCCCCCATGGCCCCTACCGACAGAGCGAACGCTCAGATATCTATCGCCAGCACGCCGACCAGCTGCTAGACAGCGGCCATGCCTTTCGCTGCTTCTGCACCACCGAGCGTCTCGACGAGCTGCGTAAAACCCAGATGGAAGAGAAGCGCTCAATCGGCTATGACGGACACTGCCAACATTTAGAACAGGACGACGTCAACCAGCGACTGGCCCATAATGAATCCCATGTTGTGCGCATGAATGTGCCCCGTGAGGGCCAATGTGTCTTCAACGACATGTTGCGCGGCGAGATCAGCATCGACTGGACCCAGATCGACCTGCAAGTATTGCTTAAAGCCGACGGCATGCCCACCTATCACCTGGCCAATGTGGTGGATGATCACCTGATGGAAATCAGCCATGTGATTCGTGGTGAAGAGTGGATTAACTCAGCTCCCAAGCATATTTTGCTCTATCAATACTTTGGTTGGGAGACACCGGTGTTCTGTCACCTGCCGCTGCTGCGCAATATCGACAAGAGCAAACTGTCGAAGCGTAAAAACCCCACCAGCATCCTTTTCTATCAGCGCATGGGCTATCTGCCAGAAGCACTGATTAACTATCTTGGACGCATGGGCTGGTCGATGCCCGACGAACGCGAGAAATTCACCCTCGCCGAAATGCTCGAAGTCTTCGATATCCAGCGCGTTTCATTGGGCGGACCCGTATTCGATGTAGAAAAACTCAGCTGGTTAAACGGCATGTGGATTCGCGAAGAGCTCAGCGACGACCAACTCGCAGACCGCCTGCAAGAGTGGGCGCTCAATCGCGACACACTGAAAGCCTTTCTGCCCTTCGCCAAACAGCGCATGGAAACCCTCTCGGATATAGCCCCCCTCGGCAGCTACCTGATCTCTGGCATGTTACCCATCAGCGCCGATGATTTGCGCGCTGCAGGCATAGAGGACGACCGCCTTATAGAAGTACTGCAATACGCCCTCTGGCGCTTGGAGTCAGTGCAGCAATGGAACCGAGACAATATCTTCAATGCCCTTAAAGCAGTGGCTGACGCCATGGAGATTAAGCTCAAGCCCTTCCTGGCGCCCCTATTTATAGCCATCGCCGGCAGCAGCGCATCGATCTCGGTAATGGACTCCATGAACCTGCTCGGCGCCGACATGTCCAGAGCCCGACTGCGTCACGCCATCGAGCTCCTGGGCGGCATTGGTAAAAAGAAACTCAAGAAGCTGGAAAAGGAATATCAGCAACTTAGCTGAAAGCCCTTTATACCGCGAAAACAGGCTTGACTTGACCACAGGTCATCCCTATTATGCGGCTTCCTTTTTGGGGCCTTAGCTCAGCTGGGAGAGCGCAACACTGGCAGTGTTGAGGTCAGCGGTTCGATCCCGCTAGGCTCCACCAATTAAAAAACCCTCGCACGCAAGTGCGGGGGTTTTTTATTTGCCGGAGATTAGTGGGCTTGAGTTTACCGCTCAGGTTCACAAGCCGTGAAACGGCGCAGAACGCACTTTAGGGCGGCACCCTCTTTTACAAGACTGGGGTGAGGCCCTCTAGTATTAGAGGGTTCCGAATCATCCCACGTTGAAATCACCGCCCCATCTAATTCAATATTCTTCGTAGAATCTCAACCGTGCAAACATGAGTTTATTGGCTGGAGACTAATAACCATATTCCTCTATCTTCAGGGTGGAGATTTCACTCCAGAAGGAGTCTTATAAGTTATGTAACTGCACATAAACATTAGAATGATAAGGCACGGCAGCTGAATCGCTTCCGCAAAAAACCATTTTTCAATTTCTGTTTGCCTCTTAGATTAGGTAATCAATAGCATTTCATGGACAAACCACAATGGAACATAATTGTTTATGTCACTCCCACAGTATTTAAGCTTGTTAGTCTTCACATTATTTATATTTATGACACCAGGGCCGGTGGTTATTTTTTCGGTGCACAATGGTTTGAAAATGGTTTTGAACGCAAAAAAAATTAATGGACAGAACAGTAACTATGAGGTCGATATATCCTTAGCCACCCTCTATCGTCGAGGTTTCTTTATGACATTGACCAATCCCAAGGCGTTCGCCTATTTAATGGCAGTGATCCCGCAGTTTTTAATGGGCGGCCATGATTTGATTCCGCAACTATTGATTATGGCTCCAACTATTGCAACGGCTCAATTCCTGTGTATTGGAAGCTATGTGATGTTCGCGCACCAGTTTCGGGAGTAGTTTTTATCCTCAAGAAGAATTGAGGTGATTAATTATATTGCCGGTGGACTATTGATGCTTTTTGGCGTGGTCATGGCGATTGAGTAACCTGCCTAATGCCTGTATAAAGAACGCCAATCATCGAGAAAAGCATCGCGAATAACTTGCTTAAAATCCAACAGAAAACCGCCCTTAAAAAACCCACCCAAGACTGGCTAACCGAAGTCTGGATGATTTTCTCGAGCCTGATGAAGATCATGATCCCCGCCCTATTAATCGTGCGCTGCATTGAACTGCTCGGCTGGATTGAAGCTCTAGGCGAAATGATTCAGCCAGTGATGATATTAGTCGGCCTACCAGGCGAAACCGGACTGGTATGGATGGCTGCCATGGTGGGCAATATCTACACTGGCATGGCCGTGTTTTATCAGTTGGGACTGGCAGAGCAACTCACCATAGCGCAAGTCAGCGTTATTAGCTCGATGATGCTCATTGCCCATTCCCTACCCATTGAAGTTGCCATAGCTCGAGCGGTCGGAATAAGCCTTTGGTTTACCCTACTACTTCGTATTGGCGGAGCATTTGTATTCGGTTTTATATGCTATCAAGGCCACAGTAACCTTGCATTGCTGCAAGCCCCTGCACCCCAGCTATGGCAACCGGAAACTGCGGATACAACCTGGGCTCATTGGTTTCTAACCCAAGGTCAAACCATTGTTATGGCCTTCGCCATTATTGCCGCACTGACATTATTTTTGCGCATTCTGCGAGTGCTCGGCGTCGAGCGTCTGATCCACTTTTTATTGGCACCCGTTTTACGACTGCTGGGTATAGCCAGGGTCGCCAGCAATATTATTATCGTTGGACTCACACTGGGACTTTCATTTGGCGGTGGCCTGCTAATTAGTGAGGCTCGCCGAGGACATATTGCCGGCAAGGATATCTTTTTGTCGATGGCCTTTTTAGGCTTGTGTCATAGCCTTATTGAAGACACCTTGCTGATGGTGTTGTTGGGCGCTGATCTTGGCACCATTGTCGTCGCGCGTCTGGCATTTAGCCTGCTGGTGATTTTTGCCCTGTCGCGACTGTTGGACTGGCTCCCGGCTAATCGGCAGCGCTGGCTTTATCGTTAGTCATCGCCCTAGCTAGGTTCGGTGTCAGTCTTAAAGAGCCACAGAGCCACAACCCTAATATGTCATCCCGGCACCCGCCCAAGCCTGTCATCCCGGCAGAGCCTACCCAAGCCTGTCATCCCGGCAGAGCCTACCCAAGCCTGTCATCCCGGCAGAGCCTACCCAAGCCTGTCATCCCGAGCGCAGCCGAGGGATCTCATGATTGGATTTACTGGAAGTCTGAGTGGCCTGATAGTAGATCTCTCACATGCGTTCGAGATGACAAACTTGGCGCGTTCGAGATGACAAACTTGGTGCGTTCGAGATGACAGACTCGTTGCCACGCACCACTCCAATCAAAAAAAAGCGATACGGCCCAAATTTATTAATTCAAAAGAAAGCCCCCGAAAACGGGGGCTTACTGTGTTAAAAATACACAAATAAAAGGAAAACAAACCAATCCATCAGAACTGGTAACGCACTTCAGCACCGTACATACGCGGTGGGATTGGGAACACTGCAGTACTGCCAGGCTGAACTGGTGCATCAAAGCTCAATATCACCGCATCTTCGCCGGTCAAATTCTGACCAAACAGCGACAGTTCCCAGGCACCCGCATTGGGTACAATCGAAATACGCGCGTTATAAAGGGTAAACGCATCTTGGACGTTTGTTCCACCGGTACGCTGCTTGCTCGCATAACGACCATTTAGGTGGACGCTACCCATCAACGCATCACTCAGGGGCAGGAATAGGGTCGCTGACGTACTCAATGTATTCTTTGACTGGGCATTAGGCTGAACACCTGTCTCAGAATTTTTTGCATCGGTGTAGGCATAACTGGCCTGCAACATTAGATTCTCAAGAGGTCTGCCAGCCAGATCCAGCTCCAGCCCTTCAACTTCAAAATCACCCTGGCCAACAACAAAATGGGTACCAACAAACTCAAGTTGCTGGAAACCAGAGACGTCCTGACTGAATAGAGCACCATTAAATGTTATACCTTCTCCCAGAGTACTGTTCCAACCCAGCTCGTAGGCGTCGACCTCTTCAGTATTAAACTCCAGATCAGTTGCCGAGGCGCCGCCAGCTATAGATAAACCACCGCGGGATAAGTTGTAACCGCCGGACTTAAAGCCGCGAGAAAAACTCGCATACAACAATATATCGTCGTTCATGGCATAGGCCAGTTTGGCCGTACCTGAAACATTCTCGTCGGAGCGATCGTCATTGTCTGTGCCATCAAACAGCGGATTTGACGTTGGCAGACAAACCAGCCCACCAAACACAGCTAACTGTGGGTTAATCCCCGCCAGTGCATTGGCGAAGCCACAGGCTTCCGCAGATCCAGTGGAAGTATTTGCGTAGGACAATTCTTTGTCTTCGCTGGTGTAGCGCAGGCCGATAGTTGCGATCAGGTCTTCAGAAAGGCTTATTTCGTTGTGCGTAAACAGAGCAATAGCGTCTGTGGTGAGTTCCATACCCGTGACTGTATCAGGCATCGGATCTAAATAATCTATTGCATTCGCCGCGCCGGCTAAAGCCTTAATTGAGGGGATACCATTAGCACCCGCCTGGGCCGGTGTCGGTAAAGTACCGAATCCTTGGAATGTGAATGGGGCTCTAGATGCTGACAAACCAGCAAGTAAACGATCCATATAGGCCTCAAGTTGAGAGCCGGTGTTAAACTCTTCATTCAAATCAACCTCATCATGGAGGTAATAGGCACCCACCAGCCAATTAACTAACCCGCTCTCACCTTGCAAACGCAACTCTTGGGAGAACGAGGAGTTAGAGGTAAAAGTAAGCGCTTCAGCCGTGTCCACTCCCGCCATCTCGCCATCCCTCAGCACATCTGACTCCCAATCTCGATAAGCCGTAACACTGGCGAAGTTCATGCCGTCGATATCGCGGTTATATTCAGCGGAGAAACCCCAATCAGACACTTCGTCAGTTGGCATGGATGACAGGGCAACCTCATAATCAGACGGATCAGCACTGCCGTAGCCGAGATTACTGGCGGCGGCTGCCACACCGGTAACAACAGCACTCAAAGCTGATCGATCAGAGATAACTGCAGCACAGCAAACGCTGTCAGATGCAGCCCAGTCGGCAATCAAACGTAAGCTACTGTCGTCGTCCTCACGGATAAGCTGAGCGCGTACCATCGAACGATCAATACTGTTGATATCAGCACCGGAGTTAACCTCGGTGAAAAAACCATCACGTTCACGATGTTTGGCGTCAATGCGGGCGTTCCATTGTTCGCTGATAGGAAGATTAATCGCCCCCTGTACTGTGCGCGCGTCGTAATTGCCCACTGTCAGATTGACAAAACCACCGCCCTCTGAATCCGGTTTCGCCGTATTAATGTTAATCACACCGGCACTGGTGTTGCGACCAAACAGCGTGCCCTGAGGGCCGTGCAACACTTCAACGCTGGCCAGTTCTGGCATCTCGGAAAGTGCAAGACCTGTACGTGAACGGGCTACGCCATCGATGGAAACACCCACAGAGGCCTCGAAGCCCACGTTGTTAGCCGGCGTCGAAATGCCTCGCAGACCTATACGAGTTGCCGAGGGGCTCTGTGTCTGCGCAGCAATTAGACTCGGCGATAAACCTGTCAAATCAGTCAGTGATTCAATTTTTGCATTTTTAAGTGCCTCGGCACCAAACACAGAGATCGATGCGGGAACGTCTTGAATATCAACCCCCGCTCGCTTGGTCGCGGTGACGACAATCTCATTGATCTGCGCTGCAAAAGCAGTGCTGCTCGCTACGGCTAATGCCAAAGCCGAAATAATATATTTTTTATTTTTCATTTGACTCAAACTCCCCAGGATTTAGTAATTTTATTTCTAATAGTTGTCTTTCTCTGCATTCATTAATTTGTCATGACTTGTGTCATATTACTGAATTTATACACTATAACATTAATAGAGTAAACTGTAATGGCATAGTTACCGCCAATATAATTTAAGCCTAACTGTTACAACAATACCCCTTCAATACCCCTTCAATACCCCTTTAATAGCACTTTGATACCCTCTAACAGCCATCCAATATCTGCTGTCTTTTCAGGCAATCGCACCTACACCAATGCTGACACCAGGACCATCAGGCCGACCAAAAACAGTGTGACAATGGCTACATTGCGATACAGGGCGCGCCCAAAGCGATGAAATAACCAAGATCCCAATCGGTCACCCAAAATCATCGCCGGCATCGCCATAAGAAAGTTGATCAGCGACTGAGCGGTAATAAATCCAGCAGCGCCATAGGCGATCAGTGCAATCCCAGCGGCGATCATTAAAAGGCTCATCAGCTGTGCGCGACTGCGCTGAGGATCGGGCTGGGAATAAAGGCTAAAGATAATAATCGCCGGACCCGGCATCGCCAGTACGCCATTCATCAACCCTGCCAACAGCCCCGAAAACCCTGACATAATTCCCGCGATCCACGGCTTTGCCTTAGCGGCTGAGGGTTTATAAAAAGCCATGACCGCGGAGGCCAAAAGTACCAGAATCCCGCTCCAGAGCCGGAAACTATCAGCGGAGAGATCGGCGAGCAACAGCACCCCTGCTACGGTACCCAGGACCGCCATACCAAGCAGTGGCAGCGCTGGGCGCAACTCAGCCAGGCCCCAATGATGCCGAATAGTCAACAGGCTAACCGCAAGAATAAGCGAGGAGCTGAGGACTACGGCTTCAGTGGGGACTAAAAACAGACTGAGTACAGGCACTGCTGCCAAGGCAAAACCGAAGCCTGTAAATGCACGCAGTAGCGCAGCAAAAATAACCGCCAGCCAAATAAAGCCGAACTGTGCGAGACCTATCTCCATTGACCTAGACGCTGTAAATCCATCAGTTAAACCCCTAGCTGTAGCTTGGCCAGCGCCCTGCCTGCAAGCCAATAATGCAGGGCGCCCCAGAAACCAATAACCGAGAAGCTGGCCATCGCTACCTGTAGGGACGAGTCACCAAAAATCGGCGTAAACACGTCGCTGAGCAAGCCCACAACTAAGGGGCCGAGCCCCAAGCCAATCAAGTTCAGGCACAGCATCTTGATCGCCGAGGCCACCGCGCGCATGGGTACCGGCGACAGGGTTTGGATCAGTGCTAGGGTGGGACCGAGATAAAAATTAGTGGTGAACGCGGGGATAATTAAAAGCACTAGGGTCAGCTTGAGATCTCCAGCTAACATACCGGCTATATAAAATGGCACAGACAGGGCCATCGCTCCCGCAACCATCCAGGGCCCATATTGAAATCCTTTCTTCGACAGGTGGTCGCTGAGCTTGCCGCTCACCAGGGCACCAGAGGCGCCCAAAATACCGAAAAACAATGCCATCATAATGCCCACCTGGGACTGACTCATGGCGTAGCCGCGGATAAAAAAGGTCGGCAACCACTGGGTCAAACCGTAACTCAACATACCGGTGACCGTTGAGCCTATGAGCAAATGTCTCAGGCCGACGTGACGCCACATATACAGGGCCGATTGGTAAATCGACGGCAACGGCCCGCTGGGATTGACCCTCGCGGACGCGGGTTCCATGCCACCCCGTGGAGGTTCTCGGAGCAGCCACAGCATTAGCCCTGAGAGCACCAACCCGGGTAACCCTGCGGCCATCAATGCCACCCGCCAGCCATACTCTTGAGCAATAGCGCCGCCACCAGCAAACCCCAGCATCATGCCAATACTGGCACCCAACATCAGAATCGACATGGCAAAAGCACGGCGCTGAACGGGAAAGTAATCGGCGATAATAGAATGGCTGGCAGGATTGACCCCGGCTTCGCCAATACCCACCCCTACACGCAGAATCAACAGGCTGATAAAGCCAGCAGCCCAGCCGCTAAGCACGGTCATCAGGGAGAATACTGCCAGACTCAGGGCAATAATAAGCTTGCGACTGTATCGATCGGCCAGACGGGCAATGGGCAGGCCGAGAACAGCGTAAAACAGGGCAAAGGAAAGGCCGCCAAGCAATCCAAGCTGAGTATCTGAGAGCCCGAATTCGGCTTTGATTTCAGGGAACAGAATGGACAGAATCATTCTGTCAGTAATCGACAGGGTAAAGGCTAAAACCAGCAGCAAAAGCGCCAGGCGATGGCCCTCTAGGGGTTTCATTTCAGCATTATTACCCAATGGCTCCGGTGCATACTCTGCGGCAGCTCTAGTCATTTTTTTCCTATTGATATCAGTATGTATAACGCTATTTATCCGACAAATTGCTCGCTAAGGCCACTGGCCCCATGCGACCACAGCTCTCTTGTCCGAGCCAGCTCGGCCAGGTAATCAGCACCGTTTGACCGGCGCATTGCAACAGCTGCCCCCCTTGCAGGGCACTGCGCCAAAGATCAATTTCCACCAACGCTAGTCCATATAAGCCATGGTGCATGAACACTGTGGCAATCTTGACGCCTGCGGCTAACACAGGCAAACCATTCATGGTGGCAAAGGCCGAGGACGAAGGCTCGACTCGGAACGGCAGAACACGTCGACGGATATTGTCCAGAGGCGCGGCGATTTTTGCCGCTAATTTTTTCGGCAGGCAGTCGCTATCAAGAAGCACACCAATGCTCTGCAGATTAGCCTCCTGAGGTTCAACGGCGAAGTGCTCAAGCGCTTCAGCGCTAGGCAGCTGACCCAAACGCAGAGCATGAGCTACCCAGTGCAACTCGCTCTGCCAACGGCTACTTTGGGGGTCGCCAGAGGGGCGTAAAATACGCGCGCCCATATGCTCTCGGGGATCGCTGTATTTTATATAGTGGCCAGCATGCTTAAAGGTGGTTCGGCCGGGCAATTCAGCGAATACGCGCCAGTCACTGCTGACATCCATCGCGCTGACCGCATATTTTTCACAGGGTGCAGCCAACAGATCGAGAATCCGAGAAAGCTGTGATCTGGCGCAGTCCAGTAAGACAATCGCATCCTCTGCAGCGGGTGGCTTAGCTGGCACCACAAACAGGTCGGCAAACACCGCACCTGCACTATCGAGCATATAGGTTAGCAAGGCTCTACTCGTGCCACTGTCTTCAAAACCCTGCAGAGAGCGTGTCACTAGGGGCTGCAAAGCCTCAGTGACTCTGGCACCGGAGAGCTGAATAACACCTCGGGAGGTCAAATAATGGGCACTGTCCTCAACCAGAAATTGTTGTGCCGTGCCACAGTCAAGGGGCCCAATTGGAGCCGTCATAATCGGCACCCTAGAATCTGTACCATCACTCGCCCTCCCACATCTGCTGGTGAGCGCCAGCCGATGTCGCCTCATGAAACAGGTCGTCGGCCCGAAGAGGTCCGCCAGTGGTTTCTGAGTGACCGGTCGCGTAGCTGCAGACCTTCTGACAGAGGCCACAGTTATCCACTTTATCGCGATAGAATTTACACCGCATGGCGTCGATCTTGTAGCGCTCTCCGGGGGTTGGCACGGCGATAGCCGACACTGGACAAATCTTTACGCAGTCAAGGCAGTGGGTGCAGTCATCAATGGGGTCGACACGTTTGGTGGTCTGCAACGGCGCTTCGGTAAATAGCGCAGTGAGCCGGGTACGCGTACCAAACTCCGGTGTGATCAGCAAACTGTGGGTGCCTATGGTACCCATGCCCGCCAACTCCGCCACATGACAGTAAGAGAGCGCGGCTTTTATCTGCCCAGGACGCATCGGCAGACCTCGACTGGGCAATGCAATACTCCGGTAGCCCTGCTTCTTTAGGCTGCGTGCTAAATCATAATTAGCCTGATCGATCTCTCTGTTTAGCTGCAAGACATGGGGTGACAATAGCTCTCCCGTTTTCGGGCTGGCGGCATATTTTATCGGATGCTTAATCAGGTTAATGGTCTCGGAATCGTATTCCATTCCCAGAATTACGCAGGCTTTTGCCGAGGGCAAAAAGGTTTTTACGCCATAGAGTAAGTCCGGATGAGAATGTTCATCAATCGCCACAACACCGAGCAGGTCTGCATCAATCTGCTGGCGAGTTTGCTCAACCCAGCTCGGGCCAAAGGGCAGATGCTCGAATGGCTCGGGTGACTGGGGAGATGTGATTAATTTCATCAGATCCATTAGCTTTACTCCGGAACGCTATTTAGACGATTCATTTGAGGTGCTAAAGCCAAGCTCTTCAGCCAAGCTCTTCAGCCAAGCTCTAAAGCATCGCTGCTATATCGATTCGACTGCTGGCAAATGCGTCGTAATCCAGTTCCGACCCGATACCGGGGTCAGAAGACAGAATCGCCTCGCCATCAACAATCACCATTGGCTTTAACAAAATATCCGAGACCAATTTATCCGGCCCCGGAAACTCTCCAGCCGGTTGAATATCGGGACAGGCACAAGCGAATGCCAGCTCGTGCAGAGATGCCACACTGCTCTGAATACCATTGCCCATTTCAATGCGGATACCCGCCGACACACAGAGCGCAACAATTTCTCGGCACTTCTGAAAGCCCCCATTTTTGGCCACCTTCAGTTTGACCACATCTGCTGCGCCGGCCTTAATTACCTGTACCATATCCTGAAGACTGTGTACCGATTCATCGGCCATTAAGGGTATATCTATAGCCTCTCGCAGACGTGCCATACCCTCGATATTCCAGCCTGCTAGAGGCTGTTCTATATGATCCAAGTCATAGGGTTCAAGCTTGCGGGCAAGACTGATGGCACCGCGCACGTCGGCATCAAAAACGCTGTTGGCATCGGTGCGAATAATAATATTGGGCCCCACCTCCTCCCGCACTAAACGCACGCGATCGACGTCGAGGCCGGGATTGCCAATCTCGCCTATCTTCAACTTAAGGGTCTTGAAGCCGCGGTCCACATACTCCCGAGCAGACGCCGCCATATTATCTGGAGAATCAGTGCCAATACCGCCCAACACCGGAAAGCTGTCGCGCACCCTGCCGCCAAGCAGATCCACCAGTGGTCGATTGAGGGTTTTTGCCGCAGCATCGAATACCGCCTGCTCTAGAGCCGCCTTGGACCAGCGATTATCGAGGGTCCATAGCCGGTCCATCAATTGGCCAATTTTCGCCACATTAAAAACACTTTCACCCACCAGAGCCGGAGCAAACACGGCTTTGATCAGATAGATCATGCCCAGTGGCGTATCTGCGCCATACCAGCCTGGGGTCAGGAACACTTCACCTATGCCTTCAACGCCGTCCTCAGTGCGCACCCGCACCAATAGACCGTGGTAGTCCATGCCAGTGTAATCATGGCCACCCATGCTGTAGGTTTTTTTCGGTGCGAGCTTGATAATGTCCACATGCACACTGGCAATCAGCCCTGCACTCTTGGGATCGTTTGATAGTCTTTGCACCGCTGTTCGTGACATACTTCGCTCCTAGTGTTTCAGAAAACCCTAAATCTTAGTTAGTGACATTAGGTATGTCATTTTTTAAATACATTACTTTAATGTATTATTAGAGTCAACTATAATGAATTGAGAGCGCTAGGAAAAATCTAGCCTCTGCCACTGGCTCCAGATCAAAACTTAAACCTCAATATATACGCCCCACCTCTAATACGCAGGCGCGGAAGACTAAAATACAGGCAACTTCATGGCTGATATAAATACCCTAGTTTCACCAACCCAATTATTGGAACTGCCGAGACGAGAGAGAAAAAAGCAGGAAACTCGATGGCGTATATTCGACGCCGCGTTTGAGTTGTTTGCCGAGCAGGGCTATGAAGAGGTCAAGATTGAACAAATTTGCACAAAGGCAGATGTGTCCAATGCCACCTTCTTCCACCATTTCACTAACAAAGTGGCATTAGTACGAACCTTTCTTGACCGAATAAAGTTAGAGGTTGGGAATAAACTGCAGCAGGCCGGTGAAATAAGCTGTACTGAGCAGTTACAGCTGGTCAATCATGAGGTCAAACAAGCGGCAGGAATTACAGCCTCGTTTTCCCCACAGCTTCTCACTATCTTTAACAAAAAAGACACTATGTTGGACATGGCCCATATGGATACCGGTATCACTGGGACTGTCTCAGGGATTATCCGCAGTGGCCAACAGAGCGGAGAGTTCTCCCATAAACACAATCCAGATGTGATCGCAGCGGCGCTGATCGCCAGCTGGATTGTTCTGCCACTGGCGAAAGAGTCACCCGGCTTCCCCAGCAATGCTCACGAAGAGGTTTTAGATTTACTGCTAGCGGGTCTTACCGCCGCGCAGTGACCCACACTCCGCTCTAGGCTTGATCACCCCTAGCAGAGCTGGCCCAATTGCTATTTCTGTAGAACTATCTCGACAGAGCTCAGCGACGAGGGATCTCATCCCCGTCCGCTGCAAACTTGCAGGAGATCCTTCGGCTTCGCTCAGGATCACTTAAAACTTAGCGGCTCGGTCTGGATGACAAGCTTGGTGGCTCTGTCGGGATGGCATTAACGATAACGATGCCACGACAATCGAGTCGATTTCTCAGCTTTACTACAATAATTCAGATAGACCCTGGGCATACCCTTGCGATCAATCAGGGCCCGCTTATGGATGCCAATATTTTCAGAAAAAGAGAGCAGCTGTCTGAGCGCCAGCGAGTTGTGCGAACGCTGAAAATATTGGCATCCATGGGACCGATCGCAAGGGTATGGTCAGGGTCTATTTGCACCCAACATTCAACGTGGTTGCCAAAACAAAAACTGAGATCCCTCGTCGCTACGCTCTGTCGGGATGACAGGTTTGGTAGCTCTGTCGGGATGGCATTAACGATAACGATGCCACGACAATCGAATCGATTTCTCAGCTGTACTACAATAATTCAGATAGACCCTGGGCATACCCTTGCGATCAATCAGGGCCCGCTTATGGATGCCAATATTTTCAGAAAAAGAGAGCAGCTGTCTGAGCGCCAGCGAGTTGTGCGAACGCTGAAA
>CAWLBR010000014.1:0-28191 GCA_963855085.1 Gammaproteobacteria bacterium | reverse complement strand
GAATCACTACAAAGGCGGCCATCAAAATCAGGTGCAGTGCAAAAATACCAAAATTGAGTCGTAAGAGATTGCGGTCTTTTAAGAGGCCGCGAATCTGTTGCAGATCTGTATGAGTTTCACGATTGCGTAGCACAGTCACCGTTCTCGGCACCCAGCGCATAAAGATAATAATTCCCAGACAACCGAGCAGCGCAGTGACCCAAAACACACCAGGCAACCCCAGTCCCGAGGCGATAAGCGGGCCAACAATCATCGCCAACATAAAGGACATGCCGATACTGGCCCCTATGGTGGCCATAGCCTTGGTGCGATTTTCCTCACTGGTGAGATCACTGACCAGAGCCATCAGCGTACTGGCGATGGCACCGGCACCCTGAATGGCGCGACCGACAATTAACCCAGTACTGGTCTCGGCCGATGCTGCCACCAGACTGCCAGCAACAAAGACTAATAGTCCGCCGATAATCACCGGCCTGCGGCCAATCTTGTCTGACAATAAGCCCAATGGAATTTGCAGTGCCGCCTGAGTCAGGCCATATACCCCAAGGCAAAGACCCAGCAACAAGGGACTGAAACCCGGGTAATCATCCATATAGAGGGCGAGTATCGGCAGCACCATAAACAGGCCGAGCATTCTGAAGCCGTAAAGGCTGGCCAGTGAAGCGACCGCGCGCTTCTCTAGCGGGGAAAACGAGGAAGAATTATTCAAGTCAGTATCAGGATAATGAATGGGCAGAGCATTTTAACAGCGCCACGCCACAGTGCACGGTCTAATGTTGAAAAATAGCTCCAATCTCCAATCTATTCTCCACAACTATTTTGCCGCCATTGCAGTCTGTCGCGGCGGCCTATTCGTAATACTTTGATGAATTGACAGAATCACTTTGCCCAGTGCACCAACAGCACCTTATAATCGACCGTTTAACATAACCAAAAGAATTTTCAATGAATACCATCCAGGTACGCGGCGCCCGAACACACAATCTCAAAAATATTGATCTCGATATTCCACGGGACAAATTAGTCGTGATTACAGGCCTGTCTGGGTCGGGGAAATCATCTCTGGCGTTTGACACGCTCTATGCCGAGGGTCAGCGTCGCTATGTAGAATCTCTCTCCACCTATGCGCGCCAGTTTCTATCGATGATGGAAAAGCCCGATGTGGATCATATTGAGGGACTCTCCCCGGCGATCTCCATTGAGCAAAAGTCCACCTCCCACAATCCCCGTTCTACCGTGGGCACCATTACTGAGATCTATGATTACCTGCGCTTGCTGTTTGCCCGTGCCGGAGAGCCCCGCTGCCCCGAACACAATCAGGCACTGAAAGCCCAGACCGTCAGTCAGATGGTGGATCAGGTCTTGGCCATGCCCGAGAATACCAAACTTATGTTGCTGGCACCGATTATCAAAGGCCGCAAAGGCGAGCATCTGCATCTCTTTGAAAGCCTGCGCCGACAGGGGTTTATTCGCGCCCGTATCGACGGCCTAGTCTGCGACCTGGATGAAGCGCCAGCGCTGAACAAAAAACAAAAGCACGATATAGAGGTAGTGGTCGACCGCTTTAAAGTCAAAGCCGACATGGGCATACGTTTAGCCGAATCCTTTGAAACCGCTCTCACATTAGCGGAGGGACTGGCTGGCATTAGCTTTATGGACAGCGATGAACCGGATCAGATGTTCTCCGCCAAGTTTGCCTGTTCAGTCTGTAACTACAGCCTCAATGAATTAGAGCCACGGTTGTTTTCCTTTAATAATCCGGTCGGCGCCTGCCCCACCTGTGATGGTCTGGGTGTGCATCAGTTTTTCGATATTGACCGCGTAGTGCATCACCCGGAAGCCTCGATCTCTGAGGGCGCGATTCGTGGCTGGGATCGTCGCACCCTGTATTACTACAATATGCTTACCTCTCTGGCAGCCCATTACGATTTTGATATTGACTCCCCCTGGGAAGCACTGACCGAAGATCACCGTAAAAAGATCCTCTATGGCAGCGGCAAGGAAGAAATTACCTTTAGCTATGTTAATGATCGCGGCACCATGTTCCGTCGCGAACATACCTTTGAAGGCGTGATCAACAATATGGAGCGCCGCTATCGCGAAACCGAGTCCGGCTCGGTGCGCGAAGAGTTAGGCAAATATATGACCAGCTCCCACTGCCCCGAGTGCGACGGCACACGACTGCGCAAGTCCGCGCGCCATGTATTCATCGACGATCGTCGCATTGAAGATATTGTCAGCATGCCTGTGGGTGACTGTTGTGATTACTTCGATAATATCCAACTGGAAGGTCGTCAGGGTGAGATCGCCGAAAAAATCATTAAAGAGATCCGCCAGCGTTTCCGCTTTCTGGTGGATGTGGGTCTCAACTATCTGTCACTGAACCGTAGTGCCGACACCCTTTCTGGTGGTGAAGCTCAGCGCATCCGTCTCGCCAGTCAAATCGGCGCAGGTCTAGTGGGCGTGATGTATATTCTCGATGAGCCTTCAATTGGACTCCATCAGAGAGACAACGAACGTCTGCTAAAGACTTTGGTGCGTCTGCGGGATCTCGGCAACACCGTGATTGTTGTGGAGCACGATGAAGAGGCGATTGCCGCCGCTGACTATATTATCGACATTGGCCCTGGTGCTGGCGTCCACGGCGGTGAGGTGGTTGCCGAGGGTACGGCGCAACAGATTCACGACAACCCCAACTCTATCACGGGTCAGTTTATGTCCGGTGTGCGTGGGATAAAAATTCCAACCAAGCGCAATCAGCCCAAGGGCAAGTTTATCGATGTCACTGGTGCACGCGGCAACAATCTGCAAAATGTCGATCTGCAAATTCCCATTGGTTTATTTACCTGTATTACAGGCGTTTCCGGTTCCGGCAAATCAACGCTGATCAATGGCACCCTCTACCCGGCTGCCGCGGTTGCTCTGAATAAGGCGACGACCTTAAAGTCCGCCGCCCACGATACGATTACCGGTCTCAACCATCTCGACAAGTGCATCGATATTGATCAGAGCCCAATTGGTCGTACTCCACGCTCAAACCCAGCAACTTATACAGGGATTTTCACACCGATTCGCGAACTGTTTGCCGCGACTCAGGAAGCCCGTTCGCGCGGTTACAACCCAGGACGCTTTAGCTTTAATGTGAAAGGCGGGCGCTGTGAAGCCTGTCAGGGTGACGGCGTGACCAAGGTGGAGATGCACTTCTTACCGGATATCTATGTGCCCTGTGATGTGTGCAAGAGCAAGCGCTATAACCGCGAGACGCTCGACATTCACTTTAAAGGCAAAAATATTCATCAGGTTCTCAATATGACCGTGGAAGATGCCCGCGTATTCTTCGACCCCATCCCCGCTATTGCCCGCAAACTGCAAACCCTGATGGATGTAGGTCTTTCCTATATCAAGCTGGGTCAGTCCGCGACCACCTTGTCCGGTGGTGAAGCACAGCGTATCAAGCTGTCTAAAGAACTCTCCAAGCGCGACACCGGCAAGACTCTATATATTCTCGATGAGCCCACCACCGGCCTGCACTTCCACGATATCGAACAGTTGCTGGCGGTACTTCATAGACTGCGCGACCAGGGCAATACCATGGTCGTGATTGAACATAATTTGGATGTGATCAAGACCGCAGATTGGATTGTCGATCTGGGTCCTGAAGGCGGTTCTGGGGGCGGGATGATTATTGCCGAGGGAACACCAGAAACTGTGGCGACGATTAAAGCCTCGCACACAGGGCATTTCTTAAAGGATATGTTGAAGGGTAAACCTGCTGCCAAAGCCGCAGCCAAAAGCAAAGCCAAAGCCGTGGCCTAAACTGCCCGGCTCTGACCGCTAGAATCAATCAGGCTTCGCTGTGACGGGCCTGATTGTCTAAGTAGGTTGCCACCATCAGATCTATGGCCTCCTGCTGATATTCACGCAGGCCGCTGAGAATTAAAGTCTTCACGCCAGTGCCGACAATCTTACCGCCATCCACCAGATTGAACTTAAATTCCGCATTGCCACGCTTGCCATCCACTTCGAGACTAGTGCCAGCCAGTTCAACGCTGGGCTGTTGCAGTTCCAGAGTCTCCAACTGCAATGACATGGACTCGTAGATCACCAGCGGTCGCTGGGGATTGATCATGACATTCTTCTCGGCCATTAATGGCACCAGAATATGCGGGAAATTCTGTCCCGAAAAGAACACATAGTTTTTAATCAGGCTTTCCAGCACCTGCTGATCCTGTAACTGATCACCACTGCGTGACACTTTCAGGTAGGTCTTTTCCCGAGCATCGGCGATTTCAAACTGATCCGCTGGGGACTCAGGTAAAACCAATGGTGTATCCGCCGAGACCATACCGGAAAATTCAAAGCGCATCTGCTGGCTCAGGCCATAGCGCTCCAATACCAGTGCAAACAGTAGATCTCCCGGCACACAGAAACGCTTACTGTCGATATCGTGAATCGGATTGAAATCATTGCTGATGGTTTTCGCAAAGCCACTGCCCTGTTCGGCACTGATGCTCAGAGACAACTCATCGCGGGTATAAAACTGCTGTAAAAACATAGGCGCCACGCGGCTAGGTGATTGAGCAGCGCATACTAATGAATTTGCCGTTCAGGTCAAGTAATAGCCTGCGCAAGCATATGTAAGAAATAATTTACATAATGTCGATTATTTCTTACACTAAAGGCAGATTCACATTATATTTGAATTCTTCAAAGGACTTTGACATGCACATTTCCACACGCGAGAAACATATTTTCATCGAATTATTGATCAGTGTTTTAGTATCAGCGTATTACTTTTACAGCAGCTATCAACTCTCAGGATGGAGCCAAATCGTCGGCCCTGAGATAGGCGCTCTAATAGTCAAGGTCATCGTTATCTCGATCCTTGCCAGCATTGTTTTATACGCGATCTTTAGCCGAGCCACCCTAGAGGATAGGGATGAACGGGATTTGGCGATTAATGCCAAGGCTCATGCCTTTGCCTACTATAGCCTAGTCGGTCTTTGCTGTTGTTTAGTGGGATTAGTGGTGTTCAATGAGGGGCTGGGTCTGATGGGTAACAATATTCAAATCAGCGCACCAGTGGCGATGCACTTTGTCCTTGTGGCACTGATGATCTCGGCGATCGTCAAATCCGCAATCCAGCTTCTTTACTACCGTCTGAGCTAGCACTATGGTCAAAGTTAAAATCGGTAATAAAATTCGAGAACTACGTTTTGCACGTGGACAGATGACACAGGCTGCGTTGGCTGCAGAGGCCGGGGTTACTCGGCAAACCATTTTGGCTCTGGAAGCTTGCCGATACTCACCCTCACTTGAGCTGGCGTTTAAAATCGCGAGGGTCTTTGGTGAACCGCTGGAAACTGTTTTTCAGTTTCCAGAAGATTAATCCAGTTCCGCTTCAAACTCTTCGAGCAGATCCAACGGCTCCATTTCTTGGCCTTCCAGATCTGCGGTCCAGTTGACCCCAACCATCAACACATCGGCGTGCATGCCGGGCAGCCAATCGTCGAGAAACTCTTCCATTTCAACGGCAACCGGGGTGTAGACATCCCAATCCCCATTGCACAGTGCCTGGGCGAAGTCACAATTTGACCAAAATGGAATAACGTCGATGGTGTCGCTATCGGTGGAACCCACCAGCGCCCAGTTATCCTCTTCGTCCTTTAATCCCCAGACGCAACCGGTTTCCAGGCTCTCGACAATCATGCGATCGAGGTTTTCTTGAAGATCTTCAGACAGTGGTTCCATGACTACACTCACAAGCAAGTTAACAATCGCGCATGGTACTCGCTTTTTGGTTTTGTCCCAACTGTAATCTAGGCTCTGAGGTCGGCTTAAAACAGTCCTAACTGCGACAATTTGTCACATTGTTTCAGCGCGACCAACTGCCTAAAATTGTCGCCTTTATTGATTACTCTCTGGTTCTATTTATGCTTACTAAACCTGCATTGGCTTTCGCCGCCCTTTTTATTAGTTTAACGGCTACTTCAGCACTAGCTGATCACAGCCACGACATAGAAGAAATCACCATTCAGGCCTTTCCACTCGCCAGCCAGATTAGCGGTTCTCCGCGCAGTAATCCCCTGCACAGCCCCGACAGTGCCGAGCTGTTAAAACGCGTTCCCGGGGCCAACAATAATGCCAATGGCGTGATCACTGGCATCGCCCAGTATCGCGGTATGTATGGCGATCGAGTCTCAGTGAAATTAGATCAGGCGCCGACTCTCAGTGGCGGCCCCAATGCCATGGACTCACCACTGGCCTACGCCCCTGCAGGTCTGCTTCAGGAGCTGACTGTCTACCGAGGTGTCACTCCTGTTAGCCAGGCTCAGGAGAGTATTGGCGGCCATATGGTGGCGGAGTTTAATCGTGGCAGTTTTGGCTCAGAAGCCGATATTGAAGTGAGCGGCTTTGCCAGTACTCAGCTCACCGATAACGCCAGTCAGTCGAGCTCCAATATGCAACTAGTGATTGCCAACAACCAGCATAAGCTTTCCTTTCTCGGTTCTCATAATGAGGGCGATAATATTGAAGCCGGCGACAATAAAACCGTAGCTGGCAGTCAGCATCAGCGCGATCGTTTTGATCTCGCCTATGGCTGGAAATCAGATACCACGCAATTGACAGTCTTTGCTGGACAGCTCGATATCAACAATAGCGGCACCCCCGCTCTGGCCATGGATATTGTCTCGGTGGAAACCGACCTAGCCGGTATGACTCTTAGCACTCAAGTCGATAGCGCAGCAATCAACATGTCGTTGGCCTGGGCCGATGTGACTCACTCTATGGACAACTTCAGCCTGCGCACTGCCCCGGCTATAACCATGGGTTATCGCAGTAATCTGGCTACCGCAGACAATCTTTCCTGGAGCCTAGATGCGCAGTTGCCACTGGCCTTTGGTGAATTAAAAATCGGCAGCGATGGCAACCTCAGCAACCATGACTCGACCATCACCAACCCGACTAATGGCATGTTTCAACTGCTTAACTTTAACGGCACTGAGCGGGAGATCCTCGGCCTGTTTGCCGAGCTCAATGGTGATATTGGCGATTGGGGGTATCAGGCTGGTATCAGACAGAATCGCATCACATTGGATAGTGGCGAAGTAAGCTCTTCCGGGATGATGGGAATGATGGGCGACGCGGTAAATATGCTTGCCATGCAGTTTAATCAAGCCGACCGCAACCTCGATTACGACACCACCGATCTGGTACTCAAGCTTAACCGCAGCCTAGATCCAGAAACTGCCCTAACTATTGATCTGGGGATTAAAAACCGTGCCCCCTCTTATCAGGAAACCTTTCTCTGGTTGCCATTGCCGATCACAGCCGGTCTCGCCGATGGACGCAGTTATAGGGGCAACCTGTCCCTCAAGCATGAAACCGCCCATGAAATCAGCATTGGCCTAAGTAAAAAAACCGAGCGCTTCAGTATTTACCCGCAGATATTCTATCGTCAGATCCACAACTATATTCAGGGTGTGGCGAGCACTAGTATGCCTGCCAATATGCTCAGCAATATGATGAGCGGTGCTGCGGCCCTAAGCTACGATAACACCGATGCCGAGATCTACGGCGCCGATGCCAACTGGAATTACAGTATCAATCACAGCTTTTCAGCGGATGGTGTGGTCAGCTATGTGCGTGGCAAGCGCACTGATATAGCAGATGATCTGTATCGTATCGCCCCGGCCAATGCACGCTTCAGCCTCCGCTATCAACCGGATCAAGAAGCGCTACAGTTGATGGTAGAGTCGGTTATCTATGCCCGCCAAAAGCACGTGGCCAGCTACAACAATGAAGCCCCATCCAGTGGCTTTGGCATAGTGAATATCGGCGCCAACTGGTCCGTCACCGAGAACATACAGCTGCGCTCTGGGGTGAAAAATCTCTTTGATCGCTTTTACACTGCCCACTTAAGTGGTCGCAATCGCACCGGCGATAGCGATATTGCCCTAGGCGAAGCAATCCCTGGTCTCGGTCGTGCGGTTTATCTCTCAATGGCGATAAATTTCTAGTACCATTTAGCCCATGGAAAAACCCCAGCCGAATAACAACAACGCCGCCACCAGAGAGAACCTCTACGTTCTCAGCTTGATTCGCGGCGTTGCCCTCCTCGGCCAGGTATTGGCACTGACCTATTTCACCTGGGTGCAGCCGATTGGCTTGCCAGTGACTGAAATTGCCTTTGTACTCAGTGTCTATGCCTCACTCACCGCCGCCATTTGGGTGCGCAGCCGCCGCGCTGTGCCCATCGGGGATACTGAATTTTTTGTTCACCTGTTAGCGGATATAGCGTTCTTTTCCATACTGCTGTTTTTTAGCGGCGGCGCCTCCAACCCCTTTGTCTCCTATATGCTGATCCCCATCAGTATTGCCGCAATCACCCTGTCACGGGGTTACAGCATTGCCCTGGCAGCCATAGCATTGCTCTGCTACAGCCTGTTGCTAAAGTACTATGTGGCCATTGCCGCAATTGCACCTGGGCACCATCAGGCGGCGGACAACAGTCTGCATATCCTCGGCATGTGGGCTAACTTTGCCATCAGCGCGACGATTATTATTTACTTTATCAGCCGTATGGCCGCGACCTTAAAACAGCAGGAACAGGAAATTGCCATGGCCCGGGATGCGCAGCTTCGGGACGAACAACTACTAGCGGTGGGAACACTAGCCGCCGGCACAGCACATGAGCTTGGCACACCGTTGAACACCATGAAGCTGATTGTCGATGAGATGCTGCTGGATACAGATAACCAGGCAGATGTGATGCTACTTAATCAGCAGATCGAACAGTGTAAAACCACACTCAAGCAACTGCTCACAACAGCTGAAGAATCCCAGTCTAATCAGCTCGAAGCACAGTCTGTGCAACTCTACTTAGACAATGTGTTGGCGCGCTGGCAGCTGATGCGACCACTGCTGCAAAGCCATATTCAATACGCCGATAGCCCGGCGGTGAATGCTGTTTTTCACCCGACCATTGCCCAGTCAATTCTCAATCTATTAAATAACGCTGCCGATGCCAGCGAAAAAGTTGATATAGATATTAGCTGGAACCCTGAGATGGCGACGATCCGTATTCGCGATTTTGGCGCCGGCATCGATGCCGCAAAACTGAAAACTCTGGGACAGCCATTTGTCACAGACAAAGCCGAGGGTCTTGGTTTGGGTCTGTTTTTATCTCAGGCTACACTGACGCGTTTCGGCGGCTCTGTGAGTTTGCACAATGCCGCAGAAGGGGGAACAATCACTCAGATTAGTCTGCCTCTTGCAGCCACGGCTGCAGTCACTTGAACTACCTCTTAGTCGATGATGATCCAGCCTTTAGTACAGTGCTTGCCAGAGTATTACAGCGTCGTGGTGAGCAGGCCTTTACAGCCAGCAATGGCGAACAAGCTATTGCCCAACTGCAGGGTGAAACAATTGATCGAGTGGTCTTAGATTTAAAGCTTGAACAGGAATCCGGCCTTGCCATTCTGCAGCGATTATTGGAAAACCAACCCACTTTGGAGGTTGTGATACTCACAGGCTACTCCAGTATCTCAACTGCGGTCGAGGCGATTAAGTTAGGCGCGGTTAACTATCTGTGTAAGCCGGCTGGGATGGAAGAGATTATTGCAGCCTTTGAAAGCCGCGCCGGAGGTGCGACAGAGGTGCCACTGGAGGACTCACCGCCCTCGGTCAATCGACTGGAGTGGGAGCATATCCAAAAGGTCTTGAATCAGCATGAAGGCAATATTTCAGCCACCGCCAAAACACTGGGAATGCACCGCAGAACACTGCAGCGAAAGTTACAAAAAAGGCCGGTCAAGAACTGAGCGGCCTGTGTTGAATCTTAAAGTGAATCTTATAAATCCCAACCTGCAAATCGAGGCCGGGATCCTAGTTTGAAGACAAAAATTTTTATTGAGAGCCCTTTATTGAGAGCTGTTTAATTCAACACTCGGTAACCGCGGCCAGACAAACAGCGTCGAACTATACGCTCCTGCTCATGGCGAGCACCTTGATTACCTTTCACACCGCCCACTACGGCACCGGCACCGGCACTGCGCTGAGCGCTGTTAGAATTACCCAGCACTGCACCTAGAACGCCTCCAAGCACTGCCCCGGCAACCGCACCTTCGGTGGTTTCAGCGCCGACATCAACATTCCGCGCATACTGTTCACAGTCCCCAAGATCATCATAGTAGGCGTCGAGATCGACTCCTTGGGTATCAATAATAATTTCTTTCGGTCCACCGTAGCCGCGATAACCATTGGCACAGCCACTGGTGACTACAACCACAAGAGCCAATCCCAGCAATAGCATGTTGTTTCTTTTCATAAGTGATTCCTTCACTGAAAACATTCCCTGTAACAACGTCTTACCTAAAACTTGGTTGACCTGTATCACTGGGTCTAATAAATTATTTAGTGTTATTCATAATGCCGCGCACTGCTGCAGGAATATCCGCTGGCAGTACCACAAGTTTGGCATTTTGCGACTTGCCCATTTCACGCAGAGCGTCGACATACTTCTCGCCGAGCAGATACATGGCTGGCAACTCTTTATCTTGAATCGCGTCACTGACTTTGGTCAGGGCCGTCTTAGTGGCTTCAGCCAGTACTACCTGAGCTTCAGCATCACGACGGGAGGCTTCTAAGCGGCCATCAGCAGTCAAAATAGCGGCACTCTTATCGCCTTCGGCGCGGGTCACTGTGGCGCGACGCTGACGCTCGGCGGCAGCCTGTTCTTCCATAGCAGCCTGCATGGTGCCTGAAGGATTGATATCCTGAATCTCGACGGTCTTAAGAGTAATACCCCAGTCGGCGATATCATCGGAGATCGATGCCTTGAGCTTGGCCTTAATTGAATCCCGTGACGACAGTGCATCATCCAATTTCATTTCACCGACAATGGAGCGCAGTGAAGTCTGCACCAATGTACGGATAGCAAGCTCGTAGTCTTCGACGCCATAAACCGCTTTTTCCGGCGAAACAATATTGATATAGGCCACCGCATTGGCAACGATTACTACATTATCTAGGGTAATCACTTCCTGGGAGGGAATATCCAAAACAATATCTTTGGTCGTCACTTTAAACGCCACATTGTCTATATAGGGGACAATAATATTTAGGCCCGGCTTCAAGGACATATGGTACTTACCCAACCGCTGCACCACCCACTTAGAACCCTGAGGAACCAGACGCACACCTTTTAACAGAGTGATCAATACCAGCAATAAAACACCTACAACTACAATCGGCCCTTCCATCATGCTTACTCCCTTATAGAGTTGTACCGCAGCCAACGAGGCTGACAGCTAATTTAAATTTGTTTAACGCAGCTTCACTACGATCAATGTATTTCCAGAGATCTCTTTAATAAAAACCCTATCGCCAATGCTCACTTCGTCATCGCAGATAAAGCCCCATTCGTCATCACCCAGCACTGGAGTGGTAAAACGCACCTGACCGCGGCTGTGCTCGGTGGGTGCTTTAATCACCTGTCCGGCTTCACCTATAGCCGCATCGCGACTGATACCAGCAGTGGTTCTATCGGTCATCTTGGGCTTAAAGTATTTAAACCAGAGTACAGTGAAAGCTACCGAGGAAACTGTCCAGATCAGGATCTGCGCTGTAAAGCTCAGCTCGACCACTGTCATCACCAGACCCACAACTATGGCGCCCAGACCAAACCAGAAAATCGTGAAACTGGGAATAAATATCTCTCCAGCCACTAATACCATGCCTAATATCAGCCAGTGCCAATACAACAGTTCAAATTCCATAGTTTGTCCTCAACGGTTTGTATTTAAGAGCCTTTTTTAAGAGCGTTTTTTAAGAGCTTTTCTTTAACATCGGATCTACAGCACTGCGCTGCAGGGCCATCAATATAGCGTCTTCTCGACCAAACTCAGTTCTATAGTAGTCGCGCCTGCGCCCCACCTCAATAAAGCCATAGTTGAAATAGAGACTAATCGCAGGGAAATTACTTACCCTGACTTCCAATAATACTTTTTCAATAATCCCCGGCAGTGACTGTAAACCATTATTGAGTAATTGCGAGCCGAGACTATGACCCTGATATTTAGGGTCTATGGCTATATTAAGTATCTCGACCTGATCCAGTACAGTGGCCAGAACCATATAACCGATCGGCACCATAGGATCAGCGTCCTGAAGACAGACAACCAGGCATTGGTGATCTTCGAGACTCTGTTGAAACTGTTTAAAATTCCACGGCTCCGGTGTCACTTCCACTTCGATGGCAGTGACCTGCGCAATATCCTCTGCCCCCATTGGGCGAATCAATATCTTGAGGGTATCTGCTAGATAAGCTGTCACAGCAATTTAAACAGGCAAACTAAGAAGCGGCTGGCGCAAAAGAAATCGACTTCAACAGCTGCCAGGTAGTGGCTTTCAGCTGCGGTGTTTCGATCATATTGCTCAGGGAAGGTACCAGCAGTGCCGTGGTCTCTGGAGTCATAGCTAGGGAGCCAAAACCCGATTGTTCACTGCGCTGTTGTGAACTCAGCAACCAGTCGGCCGCTGTATCACCCAGCAGCAATATATATTTAACCGGTCGGGTTTTCAGTCGTGCCTGGAGTAATGTCGCGAGAAACTCGCGCACTTCATCTTCGTCGCCGTCAGCATTGGGATAGGGAGGCCACTCAACCAGATCCATCTGCGGCAAGCGGTGAATACCACAGCCCACAGCATTGAGAATATTGGTCAACAGCTGCATTTGATCGCCGTCGGCTAACGCACCTTCAACGCCGCTACAAACCAAGACCTCGGCGTTTGGCTGCCACAGGGAAAATTTCACTTCGATCAGTTCAGCCGCAACCTTAGGTTCTGTGCTCGCACTGAGTGCTGGCTTTTCCACAGGCGCGGCACGGGAGACCTTTTTGGTCACCACAGGCTCATCAAAATTAAGGTTCATACGGGCAGCCACATCGATGGTTTTACGATCGACAGGCGCTTCAGATTGTTCTATAAAAGCATCTAGAGAAGGTTCTAGAGAAGGATCATTAAAGGCTGCAGCAGGCGCTTCATCAACAGGGAATACAGCGTCTTTCGGCACATATTGCACTATGCCGAGAGTCTGTAAATAGTAGGCCTGCTGGCTGGGTTGCATTAGATACCGCCCATCTGTGGATGTAAACCACCGGGATTGCGCATCAGCGTCAAGGCATTCAAATAGGCCTTAGCACTGGCTACCAGAATATCGGTATCGGCGCCCTGACCATTGATAATGCGGCCATTTTTTTCCAAGCGCACTGTAACACCACCCTGAGAATCAGTGCCCTCAGTCACTGCGTTAACCGAATAGAGCTGCAACTTAGTGCCGCTGTTAACCAGACTTTCGATGGCATTAAAGATCGCGTCTACTGCACCGTCACCAGAGGCTTCGGCACTGTGTTGCTTGTCTTGGTAGGAAATAACAATTTTTGACTGTGGCGCCTGACCAGACTTGGACAGCACCTCTAAATCAACCAGTGTTAAGACATCTGCCTCGGTGCCCATCTGGGCATCGGAGACCAACGCCTGTAAATCTTCGTCAAAAATTTCCCGCTTCTTATCGGCCAAGGCTTTAAAGCGCTTAAACAGCTCGTTGAATTCTTCTTTGCTATCAAACTTAATGCCCAACTCTTCAAGTCTCGCAGAGAGCGCCGCGCGACCTGACAATTTGCCCAGAGATAACTTATTAGTGCTCCAGCCAACATCTTCGGCACGCATGATTTCGTAGGTCTCGCGGAACTTCAAAATACCGTCTTGGTGAATGCCCGATTCGTGGGCGAAGGCATTGGCACCCACAATCGCTTTGTTCGGCTGCACAGGGAAACCCGTAATGCTCGAAACCAAACGTGAGGTCGGCACTATGTGCGTTGCATCTATATTGGTTTCCACTGGAAATACATCCTGACGTGTACGAATCGCCATAACCAACTCTTCAAGAGCCGCATTGCCAGCACGTTCGCCGAGACCGTTAATAGTACATTCAACCTGACGGGCACCGTTCTGGATTGCGGCCAAGCTGTTAGCCACCGCTAAACCCAGATCATTGTGGCAGTGCACCGAGAAAATCGCTTTGTCAGCATTGGGCACAGTATTCATCAAACGCTTAATCATCGACGCGTATTCACTGGGGTCGGAGTAGCCAACGGTATCTGGCAAATTGATTGTTCGCGCACCAGCATTAATAACAGCCTCGGTGATGCGACACATAAATTCAAACTCGGTGCGGCTGGCATCTTCGAGAGAGAACTCCACATCGTCAATTAAGTTGCGGGCAATCTTTACTGCGCCAATCGCCTGCTCTAGAACCTGATCTGGCTCCATCTGCAGTTTGTGTTTCATATGGATCGGAGAAGTGGCAATAAAGGTGTGAATACGGCCCGCATTGGCACCCTTAAGCGCTTCCGCGGCCCGTTCTATATCACCGCTTACAGCGCGGGAAAGGCTACAGATGCGGCTTCCCTTGACGCTATTAGCGATGGCCTGAATGGCTTCGAAGTCGCCCTGACTGGAAATCGCAAAACCGGCTTCGATTACATCGACGCGCATTTTCTCTAAAGCGATGGCGATACGAACTTTTTCATCTTTGGTCATCGATGCGCCGGGGCTCTGTTCACCGTCACGCAAGGTTGTATCAAAAATAATTAATTTTTCTTTAGGTTGCTCTGAGCTGTTCATACTGTCTTCTCTTTCTAAAGGGAGCCATGCTTGTTGGCTAATCTAATTTTAGCGTACATCAGGGGCTCATTGTAAAACGGATCGGACCACTGTGGGGTCAGAATTTCATGGCATTTTTGCCTAGCATGATTTTGGTATGGCTTTGGTATAAATGAAGCCAGGTCAATGCACGGAATTTTGATGAGGTAGTACGAGATGAGGTATTACGATAGATGCCCCTCAGGGCAGGAGAAGAAATAGTCCACGAGCAGAGACAGCGATCATCATACCGAGGCTGAATGCGCTGCTGAATGCGCTGCTGAATGCGCTGCTGCGAGCACCATTGAGTGCGCTTTTGTTAGAGTGGATATTCATAAGCTTATTCAAACAGATTTTAGCGCTGCTGCCAACGCCTAATTAAGCGTCGTCTGCTGGTTTGTTACCCGCATAACCCAACTTGCTTAACAGCCAGATCGCCGGAGCAGAAAAACTAAACACAGCGGCCATGGCAAAGAGAATGCGCGGCGGATCAATAGTGATCACCACAAAGCCCATAACCACAGACAAGATCACCATAAACGGCACCTTGCCACGCAGATCAATCTCTTTAAAACTCGGGTACTTGAGATTGGAGACCATCAGCAGACCGGCAACCGCAGTGAGCAGAGCGCCGGCAACCGATAACCAAAACGATGAATCGAGCTCGTAAGCGGACCAGATAAAGCCGGCAACCAGAGCTGCTGCTACCGGACTAGGTAGTCCAGTAAAGGTTTTATTGTCGGATGATTCTGCCTGCACATTAAACCGTGCAAGACGCAGGGCCCCGCAGGAGGCGTAGACAAAAGCCGCAGCCAAGCCGACAGTACCCAGGTCACTAACACCCCAACCATAGGCAACCACCGCTGGGGCGACGCCGAAGGAGACCATATCGGAGAGGCTGTCGTACTGCACACCAAAGTCACTCTCGGTGTTGGTCATACGGGCTACCCGACCGTCTAGGCCATCAAAAAGCATCGCCGCAAAAATCGCCATGGCAGCCCATTCATAGTTGCCACTAAAGCCTGACAATACTGCATAAAAACCACAGAACAGTGCGCCGGTGGTGAGCAGATTAGGCAATAGATAGATACCTTTGCGACGGGCCGGAATATTATCCGCAGCAGGCGTCTTGAGATTGACTACATTCTCTGGGGTATCGGACTTTTTGATCATATAAACGGTGCTCGCATTCGTGGCTGGCAATGGTTACTGGCAATGGCTACTAAAACTCACCAGCGGGCATTATAGGCGCTTAGCCTTCCAAATAGCAGCTCTGCATTTTATCCAAGTCCGCAACGGACAAACCCAAGGCACGGGTCAAATAGGTTTTCACATCACCGTACTGCTCATCTATGGCCTCGAGGAAAGCGACTATATTGTCCTGATGGACCGAGCAGTAGGGAATCAACCAGGCGCGATCCCAAGTCTCAACCTTGGCTGTACGCAGATGGCCCTCAACAATTTCAATCAAGGCATCGGAGTCATAGTGCTCAGTCGTCAGCATATAGTCATCAATAATGGTCTGACGCGGCACATCCAGCGCCGAGAGAATCAACGCCGCTGCCATACCAGTGCGATCCTTGCCCGCGGAACAGTGAAACACTGAGGCGCTATCGGCATTGTCGACAATATGGCGCATAAAACGACTAAACGCTGGAATCACTGCATCAATGCAGGAACGGTAGGAATTCACCACCAGCTGGTGGGAAGAGTCGGCGGTTAATTCGCCGCCAAACAGAAACTCCCAAAAACGCGAGATATCGCCAATATGGATCTGGTAGTCATCGACAAATTCAGCCCGCACGGCACAGCTCGGAGACTGCTCCTGCTCCTCTGTGCGACGGAAGTCATGGATCTTGCTAATACCAATAGCTTCAAGGGTATCTAGATCGCCATCGCTGAGACGCGCCAGATGTCCGCAGCGCATAATTTTTCGCCACTTAACGGTGCGACCCTGAGTATTGGTGTAACCGCCGATATCGCGGAAGTTAATACCACCGTCCAGACTCACGACTCTAGTTTGACTCTCAGCTGCTGACATATTGCCCCCTTGCCTATTTTGTTATGGTTCTGAATAGCTCTTGAGTTAAATAGCTCTTGAGTTAAATAGCTCTTGAGTTAAATAGTTCTTCAGTTAAATAGCTCTTCAGTTAAATAGCTCTTCAGTGCAGTTAAACAGTTTTACTACCTAAAAACTAAAACGGCTCACTACTTAGCGAGCCGTTTTAGATACTGTGTTACTCGATCAAGCCCAGTGAAGGTTAAACACGTAAAAACTTATCACCGCGAGCTATACCGGAAACGCCACTTCTGACCACTTCCATAATACCCATTTCTCGGACCGCCTCAATAAAGGCGTCGAGTTTTTCACTGTCACCGGCAAGCTGCACTGTGTAGGTCACCGGCGTGACATCGATAATATGACCGCGGAAAATTTCCACACAGCTTTTTAGCTCAGTGCGAATATCACTTTCGGTGGCTTTGATTTTAACCAGCATCAGCTCGCGCTCAATATAGGCGCCCTGAGTCAAATCAACCACCTTAATGGTATCGATCAACTTGTGCAGCTGCTTAACAATCTGCTCCGCCATATGATCGTCACCCTGAGTGGTCAGGGTTAAGCGGGACAGTGTATCGTCATCCGTAGGTGCCACAGTCAAGGTATCAATGTTATAACCGCGCTGGGCAAACAGACCTACCACTCGCGAAAGTGCGCCAGATTCATTTTCCATCAAAATAGAGATTATCCGTTTCATTAGGTTCTCTCCGTCTTGTTGAGCCACAGATCACGCATGGATCCGCCGGGCATTTGCATTGGGTAAACGTGCTCAGAACGATCGACGTCTATATCCATAAAGACCACTCGATCTTTCATGGCAAAGGCTTCACGCATTTTCTCTTCAAGCTCATCTATATGGGTAATTTTCATGCCCACATGACCATAGGCCTCAGCCAACTTAACAAAGTCTGGCAATGAGTCCTCATAGACACTCTCGGAGTAGCGGCTGCTGTAGTTCATATCCTGCCACTGGCGAACCATGCCCAGCGCAGCATTGTTGAGATTGATAATCTTCACAGGTAAATTGTGCTGACTGCAGGTAGAGAGTTCCTGAATATTCATCTGGATACTGCCTTCGCCTGTAACACAGGCGACATCACAATCCGGGAACGCAAGCTTACAGCCCATAGCCGCGGGTAAACCGAAGCCCATGGTGCCGAGACCACCGGAGTTGATCCAGGTGCGCGGCTTGTCGAACAGATAGTACTGAGCGGCAAACATCTGATGCTGGCCTACGTCGGAGGTGACAATCGCCTTACCTTCGGTGACTTTGTAGAGCATTTTGATCACGTCTTGAGGCTTGATGCAGTTGCCTGAACTCTCTTCATAACGGCTGGCGGTATAGATACCTTTGTCCGCACGCCACTGATCGATCTGCTGCCACCATTCGGCGATGGCATCAGTATCAGGCGTGGTTTCAGACTGCTCGATAAGACCTAACATTTCCGGCAGTACCGAATTACAGGTGCCGACTATGGGAATATGCGCTTCGATATTTTTCGATACAGTCGTGGGATCCACATCTATATGGATGATGGTTGCATGGGGGCAAAACTTCTCTAGATCGTTGGTCACCCGATCATCAAAGCGCGCGCCAATGGCAAAGATCACATCCGCATGGTGCATCGCCGTATTAGCTTCGTAGGTGCCGTGCATACCGAGCATGCCCAGATACTGGGGATCAGTGCCGGGATAGCCACCCAGACCCATCAGTGTATTGGTCACTGGGTAATTAAGCTTCTTGGCCAGAGCAATAAGATGCTCAGAGGCATTGTCTAGAACCACGCCACCGCCAGTGTAAAGAACCGGACGCTTAGCGCCGATCAGAGTCTTTACGGCACGACGAATCTGTCCGCGATGACCCTTATCCGTGGGCTGATAAGAACGCATCTTAATTTCAGCGGGATATTCATAGGGCACTTTATAGCTCGGATCGGTGACATCTTTGGGGATATCAACAACCACTGGGCCGGGACGACCGGTGGCCGCAATATAATAGGCTTTGGCTATAGTCTCGGCTATATCTTCAGCGCGAGTCACCAGAAAACTATGTTTAACAATAGGACGGGAAACACCCACCATATCGGTCTCTTGGAAAGCATCCTGACCAATTTTGGTCAGCGGCACCTGGCCAGAGATCACGACCAATGGAATCGAATCCATATAGGCGGTGGCAATACCGGTGATCGCATTGGTGGCACCGGGACCCGAGGTCACCAGAGCCGTACCCACTTCACCAGTGGATCGCGAGTAGCCATCAGCGGCATGGACTGCAGCCTGCTCGTGGCGAACTAGCAAATGATGGACGTCTTCCTGTCGATACAGGGCGTCATAGATATGCAGCGCAGCACCGCCGGGATAACCCCAGACATGCTTGATACCTGCATCTTTTAAAGCGCGGATAAGAATTTCACCGCCGGATAATAATTCCACAATAGTTCCTCGTCGCTGTTTAGTGTCAGGACGGTTCTCAGTGGCAAGCGGCTGTTACATCAAGATAGATTCCGCGAAGGCGGCAAACTTCAGTCACACTGGTACGTGCTTACGACTGTAATCGGTGCTTTTGACTGTAGGTAAACTCAAAGCTATTAATAAATAGCTGCACCATCTCTGTTGATGACCAGCGGCATGGATAACGCCAACCTGGTACTGGGTCCAAATTTCTGCATCAATACGTGCAGAACCTCGCCAATTTAACAGTTTTAAACAATTAGTCAACGAACAATTGAGCAGTCAGGCCAACCACACTAGGCTGTAGCTATGGCCAAACTCAAACTATATATCTAACCTATATATGTAAGCTACAAAAGAACAACTGAAAAGCACAACTCAAAAGCACTGACTAAAGGAAGCCAGAATGGGACGATTTCTGAGGACATTAATAATCATCGGCGCAGGCAGCTTTGGACTATCACCCGCCACCGCGGAACAGATTTATAAGTGGGTCGATCAACAGGGTGTCACCCATTACAGTGAGCAGGCCCCGGCCAACAAAAGCGTTGAGACTATTCGAACCAAATCCCATCAGGCCGAAAGTAAAACTCCGCAGACCCCAACGGTAGAGGGAGAAAGTGAAACTCAAGCGCCAAAATCTCTGGCCGCGGCTGACCTCACGCAAGAGCAGCTGCCCACCCCAGAGCAAAAAACAGTTCAGCGGCAAAATTGCGCCACTGCCCGACAGAAGCTCCGGGCACTGAAAAATGCCGGTCGTGTGCGTCAGCTGGACGCCAAGACAGGTGAATACATCTACCTTGCCAACGAAGTAAAGCTCGCACAAATACAGCAGATGAGCGACTATCTAAGGGATAAGTGCCGTGGTTAGCCAAACATTTGCTAACTCCAGGTCAAAAATAATAATAAAAAACGATCTCTCGGAGCCTAATAATGAGCATCCTCCCCCGCTTCCTATGCCGATTCCTGTCCTCGGCATTACTGATTGGCCTGCTGACCAGCTGCTCGCAATCTGAATCGCAACCTGAATCTCGAAACACACTGCTAATAGAAAACGTTCAAGGCTACAGCTTTAATAATCAGCGCGAACTATTTAACTTTACCGCCCTAGCCATCCGAGATGGCAAAGTGTTAGCCACCGGTAAGTCGCAACTTTCGAAAGACTATCCCAAAGCAGAGAAGATTGATGGCCAGGGAAAAACCCTGATTCCGGGTATTATTGACGCCCACGGCCATGTCTCGAGCCTCGGTTTCACCCTATTAAGTGTCGATGTCCGCGGCCTCGAATCCGCTCAGCAAGCTGCCGAGAAAGTGGCTAACTATGCCGCCCGACAACCCCAATTGCAGTGGATCAAAGGTCGCGGCTGGAATCAGGTTCTGTGGCCAGACCAGCAATTTCCCAATGCCGCCTTACTCGACCAATTCGTCGACGACCGACCAGTGTGGTTAGAACGAGTCGATGGTCATGCTGGTTGGGCCAACAGTGCAGCCATGAAAGCAGCAGGCATTGATGCCAACAGCGTTTCACCCGCCGGTGGCGAAATCCTCCGGGATGCCGAAGGCAAGCCAACCGGGCTGTTTATCGACAACGCCATGGACCTGATCAATCACGCCGTACCCAGCCCAACCGTCGATGAGATTGCCGTCGCACTGGACACCGTCAGCAAGCATTTACTGAGTCTCGGCATCACCTCAACCCACGATGCCGGTGTCAGCGCCACAGAGCACGCCCTCTACCGCGAACTGGCAGACAGTGATGCTCTCCAGGTGCGCCTTTACGGCATGATCTCTTCTACAGATCCAGAGCTTAACGAGATCCTCGCCGCTGGTCACAGCTTGGGCAGCAACGACATGTACAGTGCCCGCAGCATTAAGATCTATACCGACGGCGCACTCGGCAGCCGCGGAGCCGCCCTGCTAGCACCCTATGAAGATCGTCCCGACCACAGCGGCCTTCTGCTCACCAGTGCCGAGCAACTGCGTCAGCTGTTTAGTCTCGCCATAGGTGCAGATTTTCAGGTGGCCATTCATGCCATAGGCGACAAAGGCAATCGCATTGCCCTAGATGAAATTGAACATGCCTACAATACAGTTGGTGGTCGCCATCTGCGCCACCGTATTGAACACTCTCAGGTAGTTGCCCTAAGCGATATTCCACGCTTTAAAAGCCTCGATGTAACTCCCTCCATGCAGCCCACCCATGCCACCAGCGATATGAATATGGCGGAAGACCGGATTGGTGCCAAACGCTTAAAAGGGGCCTATGCCTGGCGCAGCTTTCTCGATCAGGGCAGCCGCGTCGTCTCAGGCTCTGATTTTCCGGTTGAATTGGCCGCCCCTTTCGATGGTATTCACGCCGCCGTAACCAGGCAGAACAAAGCTAACCAGCCTAAGGGTGGTTGGATTGCCGAAGAGGCCATGAGCATAAAAGAAACCATGCGCAGCTTTAGTATCGATGCCGCTTGGGCAGCGCATCAGGAAGATAAGTTGGGTGGACTAACGCCGGGCAAGTGGGCGGACTTTATACTGCTTGATCAGGATATCTACCATATTGCCCCAGAGAATTTATGGAAGACTCAGGTATTGGAAACCTGGCTAGCGGGCAAGCAGGTCTTTAAAGCAGGCTGAGCTTAGAGGGCAGATATTCGGCTCATAGGCTGAGCCGAATAGAAGAATTAATCGGCTCATGCCTGCTTAACTGCGAATTAAAAATGGGCTTTAGAAAGGACGCGGCAACGTTGAAGCCTACTCCGCCAATTGCACCGGAATGGTATTGGCGCTGCGCTCAACGCTATTATCCTGATTGAGATAGACCAACTTAGGTTTGTGCTCAGCCGCCTCGAGCTCAGAGAACTGGCCGTAAGTGGCAATAATAATCCGATCGCCAACCTGACACTTGCGCGCCGCAGCGCCGTTCATAGAAATAATCCCGGAACCAGCCTCGGCAACAATCACATAGGTAGTGAAACGTTCGCCATTGGTAATATTGTAAATATCAATCTGCTCGAATTCCTGCATGCCAGAGAGCTTTAATAAATCTGCGTCTATGGCACAGGAACCGTCATACCAAAGCTCAGCTTGGGTCACAGACCCCATATGCAGTTTGGCTTTCAGATAAGTGGACAACATCCATTTGCTCCTAAATAATTTAGTCGGATAAATCGGTTTTGCACAGGCCTCAATCGAGACGAATACTGAGGTTATCAATCAGTCGCGCCGACTCAGTAAAGATAGCACCCAGAATAGTGATTTCCAGATCATCTTCCGCGGCAGGATCCAAGGTTTTACTATTGCTAACTGTTATATAATCAGTTGTAAAACCGGCACTGGCTATACGCTCAACGGCCAGTCCCTCTAACTCACGAAAATTCCGCGCGCCCTCTCTAACCTGCTGTGCAATCCACTCAAGGCTGTCTTTTAACACCACAACCTTGGGGCGTTCCTGCTCGGTAATATAGCTATTGCGGGAACTCATGGCCAAGCCGTCAGCTTCGCGATGAATCGGCGCCGCAGTAATTTGTACAGGCATACAGAGATCTTCGGCCATACGTCGAATCACGGCTAACTGCTGATAATCTTTAATCCCAAAAATAGCTTCGTCGGGCTGCACTATATTGAACAGCTTAGAGACAACCGTAGTCACGCCCTCAAAGTGGCCGGGACGGCTGGCGCCACAGAGCACATCGGTCATGGTCGGGCAGATTACCCGGCTCTGAGTATCGAGCCCATTGGGATACATCTCGGTATCATCTGGATGAAAGAGGTAATCGCAACCGGCTGCAGTAAGCTTGTCGCAATCCATCTGATAAGTCCGCGGATACTTGTCCCAATCTTCATTGAGACCAAACTGCAGTGCGTTGACAAAAATCGAACAGACCACTATGTCGCAACTCTCACGGGCCTGCTTTACCAGCGCCAAATGACCCTGATGAAGGTTACCCATGGTGGGTATAAAGCCAATACGCAAACCTTCACGGCGATGAATAGTCAATGCGTCTCGAAGACCACTAACGGTGTGGAAGATTCTCATGATCGATTACCCTGTGGAAGCTTATCTGTAGAAAATTAGTTTTCGGTAAAGTAGTCGCCAGCCAGATTTTCGAAGCGCGTGTACTTGCCAAGAAAGGCTAATCGGCAAGTGCCAATGGGACCATTTCGCTGCTTGCCAATAATGATTTCGGCACTGCCCTTGTCGGGACTGTCTTCGTTGTACACCTCATCGCGATAGAGAAACACAATCACGTCGGCATCCTGCTCGATGGCACCAGATTCTCTCAGGTCCGAGTTAATCGGTCGCTTGTTGGGACGCTGCTCAAGATTACGACTCAACTGCGAGAGTGCAATCATTGGGCATTCATATTCACGAGCCAGGTTTTTCAATTCCCGAGAGATCTGCGAGATCTCCTGCACTCGGCCATCGGCCGGGTTATTACCGCTCATCAACTGCAGGTAATCCACCATAATCAAACCGGGCTGCGCTCGGGCATAGAGTGCTTCTGTATCCGCCGGAGTATCGGGACCATGTTCCTGGTGCCATTCCTGACGCAGCTGCTCTACTCGTTCGCGAGTGAACTGCTTAATCTGGTTGCGCATGCCCAATGGTGTAATGCCAGAGGTGTCATCAATAAATAGCGGGCGATCTTTAAGACGCTGGGCGGCGCTACTGAGGCGCGGCCAATCATCTTCTGTGAGATTGCCGGAACGCATACGGGTCTGGTCAATTTTACCGATGGACGAAAGCAGTCGAATAATCAGCTGATTGGCTGGCATCTCGAGAGAGAAAACCAGTACCGGACGATCTTGGTTGAGGGTCGCATACTCAACCATATTCATAGCAAAAGCAGTCTTACCCATGGACGGTCGACCTGCGACAATCACCAGATCCGACTTCTGCCAGCCGGAGGTCATCTCATCGAGATCTTTAAAGCCGGTGCCCATACCAGTGATATCAGCATCGTTTTTAAACAGCTCATCAAGGCGCTCGACTGCCTCTTTAAGTAATGTATTAACTTCTTTAAAACCGCCCTTTTTAGGCCGGTTTTCAATAATTTCCTGAAGTCGACTCTCGGCTTCTGCGAGCAGCTGAGCACTATCCCAACCCAGGGGATTGTAACCTTTGCGCACAGTCTCACTGGCCGCGCTTATAAGCTGGCGGACAATCGAGCGTTCGAGAACAATCTGGGTATAGGCCGCAATATTGGCCGAGCTCGGCGTGCTGCTGGCGAGGTCGACAAGATACTCGGCGCCGCCAATGCTGGCTAACTCATTGCTGTTTTGCAGAGATTCGCTGAGAGTGATCGGATCAAAGGGCTGGCCCGCTTCCGCCAGTCTCGACATCGCATTAAAAATAAGCTGATGGTCTTGGCTGTAAAAATCCGTGTCAGACAACACCGTAGCCGCAGCATCAAAGGCATCATTTTTTAGCATCAAACCGCCGAGTACGGCCTGCTCTGCCTCAATCGAATGGGGCAGTGGCTGACTGGCTGCGGGTTCTGCAAATAATGCTTCGTTCATAGTTTTAACTGGTCATCAGGCTCTAGTTGATAGGCAGGTTGATACGAAAACGGCACTGCATCTTATTCAGAAGCAGTGCCGCTTTGCAATAAATTCCCGAACTAAGGAGGGATTTATTCAGCTTCAACAACAACAGTGAAGCTTTGAGTAACATCTACATGCAACTGACACTCAATGCTGAACTCGCCAACAAAACGGATTGGACCGTCTGGCATGCTGATTTCGCTCTTGTTGATATCGCTGCCGGCAGCTGCAAGTGCATCTTCCAACTCGCGAATACCCACTGAACCAAACAGCTTGCCTTCGTCGCCAGCAACGGCAGTGATAGTCACTGAACCGATTGCAGCCAGTGCCGCAGCACGTTTCTCTGCTGCGCCTAACTTGGACGCTGCAGCGGCTTCGAGATCTGCACGACGCAGTTCGAAGTCAGCAATGTTTGATGCTGTAGCAAAAACAGCCTTGCCATGAGGGATCAGGTAATTGCGACCGAAGCCAGCTTTTACATTAGCCTTGTCACCAATATTGCCCAACTTGCCGATCTTTTCTAACAGAATGACTTCCATCTTAATATCCTCTTTTCATACTTGGCTCAAGAGTCGCGGTTTTTAAACGCCGCAAGACGAGAACGTAAATTCAATATGCTATCAACCAATCCAAGGCCGACCAGCACAGTACCTGTTGGACCGATAAAGAACAGTCCGAAGTACATTAATCCAAGCCAGTGCCCACCAAAACCCATAACTTTCACACTTGAGTGAACCAGTGCCACGCCAGCTATCAATAGCGGCAGCGACAACAACTCAATCCAAGGCGTGTACTCACGGGGCAATGTCACACCAGCAACAACAATCGCAAACAAGATAATCGCAACCCGCTGCTCTAATCGAAAACCGTGGAATTCCTCGCGAAATCCGCCGGGATTAAATAACAGCGCCTGCCACCATCTGGCAACTAGCAAGCCACAGACAACAGTAAGAGCAACCATCCATGCCAACAAACCCAGCACAAATGTTCTGTCGGGAACCAGACTCAGCTCTTCCGACACACCAGCCTGTGCACTAATCTGTGCAACCAGCTCGGCAACCTCTGCCACTACCTGATCTATATCTGCGCTGGCAGCAAATCCAACAATGGACACTGCTACAGCACTGCAGATACCGACTCCAATCAATGTCCACTGCCACGACGCTGTCATGCGTAAAACATTGGCTGCGACTACTATTACTACCAGTGCCGCAGACGGAGCCAGGGTTAACAACGGGCTCATACTGCCAGTAAGGTAAAGAGCTAACCAGGGCAACAATGCCCAAAGTGCAACAATTAAACCTTCTGAGCTATCTTTACGAAGGGTGATCAGGCCTATGGTTGCTGGGCTTATCAACGGTAGCAAGCTACCGAATACCGCAACACCACATGCCTGAGCACGCCCACGCATAATTAATTCTGCTAGGGCTCGCAAAGGACTTAACCTCTATTACTTATGGCTATCAGTGTATGGCAGCAACGCGATGTAACGAGCGCGTTTAATAGCTTCTGCCAATTGACGCTGATAGCGAGCCTTAGTACCAGTGATACGGCTAGGTACAATCTTGCCGCTCTCTGACACGTAGCCTTTCAAAGTGTCTAAATCTTTATAATCGATCTCAGGCGCGCCTTCGGCACTGAAACGACAAAACTTTCTACGACGTACAAACTTAGCCATTATTCTTCTCCCTCGCTTTTCGCTGCTTCAACAACTTCTTCTGCTGGTGCTTCAGCGGCTTTAGCAGCTGCCTTGGCAGCATCGTCAGCGGCTTTAGCTTCATCAGCTTTAGCTTTAGCGGCGTTACGACGCTCGCGTGCTTCTTTGTCTGCTTTATCAGCATTCTCGATTTTCATAATCGGTGACTCAGCTGTAATAGCTTCATCGCGACGGACAACCAAGCTGCGCAGAACAGCATCGTTATAACGGAAAGTAGAATTAAGCTCGTCGAGAACTTCCTGACTACATTCAACATTCATCAGAATGTAGTGAGCTTTGTGAATTTTATTGATTGGGTAAGCCAACTGACGGCGACCCCAGTCTTCCATGCGATGAACTTTGCCTTCACCAGCTTCAATAGAAGCTGTGTAACGCTCGATCATGCCGGAAACTTGCTCGCTCTGGTCCGGGTGAACCAGAAATACGATTTCGTAGTGACGCATTGTATCTCCTCGTGGGTTGAACAGTCTCCTGCTAGTGCCTATCGGTCACTGCAGTAAGACAAGGAGTGCCTGAGCAAAATTGCCCAGACGCTGTAAGGCGCGCTATTGTAGTGACTTGACCTGCCCGTTGCAACAGACATTTTTAGGGCTTTTCAGAGGCTTTATTTGGCTAGTCTGGAGTTGCCCTTTAGACTAAATATTGAAGGCACATTACTGCGCGGCTGAGTCAGAACTGAGGTGATCGCCATCTCTTCAAAGGCGACGATGATATGGAACACAATGACCGCGTTAAAAAATAGATCGGCGCCCATCAGGGTAAGCAGATAAAACGCCGGCGCCATCAAAACCGCCGCAGTCTTGGCCCCGAGGGTATGATAACTGGGGTACTCCCCAAACTTGCTAAAGGCATAGGCAACCGGCACCACAAACGACAGCGCCGCCGCGACTAAAAACCAAACCTGCTGGGCAAACAACTCGGGCCAAATCCAATAGAGACCGAAAATCATACAACTATAAGTCAGCACATCAGCCCAGCTATCCAACTTCGCGCCCAGCTCTGAAACTTGGTTTAACTTGCGTGCAAGATAGCCATCAAAGACATCACTCAGCAGTGAAATGGCGAGAATTACGAGAAACTCCTGCGCCCGAGAAAAATACGCCAGCACAATCAAAACTGGCACTAGGGCCAGTCGGGAGAAACTGAGGATGTTGGGTATTGTATAAAGGTTTTGCTCTGCCATATCCCTTGCCAGTTTGTAGTGACCAAATTGCTGCCTGTGTACTTTGCGTGATTGTTATCGCAATTTATTAAGCATAGCCGAAAATAGCGGCCGAGAACTCTTGTCTCGGCGCGCATATTTTGGAGGTGTTATTAGAGGTGTTATTAGAGGTGTTATTAGAGGTGTTATTAGAGCTTTTTTTAAAGCAGTTTTAACCGCGTCGCTGACGGACGATTTCAAACAGACAGACTCCAGTTGCCACAGAGACATTTAAACTACTCACTTCTCCCGCCATAGGTAACTTGGCCAGATAGTCGCACTGTTTGCGCGTCAGCTGGCGAATACCCTTGCCCTCTGCACCCATTACAAGCACTAGGGGACCTGTAAGATCCAGATCATAGATAAACTGCTCCGCCTCGCCGGCAGCGCCGACAACCCAAGCACCGGCCTGCTGCAACTTCTCCAGAGTGCGGGTCAGGTTAGTGACCATCACCAGCGGCACAGACTCGGCTGCACCACAGGCCACCTTTTGCACCACTGGGGTCAAACCCACAGAGT
>CAWLBR010000013.1:0-28333 GCA_963855085.1 Gammaproteobacteria bacterium | reverse complement strand
GTCTATTTTAAATCCAATGAGTGGGGTAATTGACTGCGCTTTCAAGCACCAGTAAATACCACAGCCAGCCAAGTCCAATCACCTTCAACGGAGTTAACATGCAACTGCCAACCTTGCTAAGCATTACACCCATCTACATCGCCCTATTAGGCCTGCTATTTATCCCCTTTACGCTCCGCGCTGGTTTATACCGAGTGCAAAGCAAAATTTTGATCGGCACCGGCGACGATCCAGAAATGCTGCGACGCATACGTGGCCAGGGTAACTTTGTTGAGACCGTGCCTATCGCCCTACTGCTGCTTGTGGCAATGGAACTTGTGGGAGCCAAGGACGCGTGGCTACATGTTCTTGGCATCGCTCTGATTCTTGGGCGTATCTGCCATTACCTAGCCATCACTGAGCTTGGTCCAAAGGTCCTGCGCCCTATCGGCATGTCCACAACCATGATCACCATCCTAGTAAGCTCACTGTGGATTCTGATTAATGCCCTGTAACACTGTGGCAAAAACCAAACTCTAAGAACTAATAGCGAAGAACAAAAGCCTAACCGGCATTTATCAAGGAGCAACACCATGAGCGAGCTGTATTCCGAACATCCCGTTATGTTTAAGAACAACCCACTGGGTTTTATCATCTGTTTAATACTGATTCCAGTAGGCGGCCTAGGCCTGCTAATCCTGCTGACCTGGCACCTAAAAAACAAAGCCTCAAAGCTCACTGTTAATGACAATGAGATCCTCTTTGAAAAAGGCCTGCTCAGCAAAGAGCGCTCTGAAGTGAATATCAGCAGTGTGCGCACTACCAAAGTTAAACAGTCATTTTTTAACCGAATCTTTGGTGTGGGTACCATCGAGATCTATACCGCAGGGGACTCGCCTGAAATCGTCGCCAGTGGCATGCCCAACCCGAACAAAATCCGTGAGTTTATTAAAGCGAACCAAAATGGTGGGTGATAGCGATGGCTGGAGAAATAGACGAAAAAGATAAAAACGAAACCCGCAAGATCGCCATAGCGATTGTCAGCCTGGTTTTGGTACTGGGTTTGGCGATTTTTCTGATGGCGCCGATTGTGGCTGAGCTGGTCAGTGTGCACTTCGCGCCGGGGCTGGGATTTAGGGATTCGGCGGTGATTTCGTTCTTTGTCACCATTGTGATCATGATTGTTTTTGCCATCTCGTCTGGGGATGGGTTGTTGGGTGAGATTCAGTTTATTTTGGGTGGGTTCTTTTTGTTTTTTGTGATTATTTGGTTGTTGGTGGCTTGGATTTTTTGACCGCTTTAGTACGCCTAAAGGATACACAGGAACGTAAATGAATATAGAAGAATCTTTATATAATGCTCAAAATCTTATGGACTCTATTGATAAGAAAATGAATGGGGTTGTGCTGCCCGGACACCTTAGATCAAAAGTTTTTCATTCCTTATTACATTTATCGCTAGAACATTTTGGATCTATAGTTATTCTTGTTAAAAATAGAATGAACGGTTCTGCCTATGCTCTACTTCGCCCCCAGTACGAAGCTGTGATAAGGGGGTTATACTTTCAAAAGTGTGCAGATCAAAAAGAGATCGAACTATTTATCGCTGGTGAGGATCCTTATGGTTTGTACACAATGATAAAAAAAATTGATGGAAAATTAGATATAGACTCATTTAAGAATTTTTATACTTTAGTAAAAAACGTAATACATACATATACTCATGGTGGGATTGAGCAATTAGAACGGCGATATACTGAAAATGAGTTAGTTAGTAATTTTACTGAAAATGAATGTATAAGTTTAATTGAGCTATCAAGTAATCTTGCCAGAACGTCAGCCATTTTTTCTGCTTTAGTTGCAGGCAGGGAAGATATTGTAGAAGCATTTTTCCCTGAAATAAAAAATAAAAGTATTTAGGGTCAGACTCGAATTCCGCTATTACGGCCACTAATGAGCTCTACCCGTAAGTAATGTACTGCTCCATTTCATTCGTATCCAAATGCGGAATCCCATTAAATCCAGTCAGATTCATCTTCTTAGCATTAAAAAAGAAATGACTAATTGCGGTGTTTTTATACTGCAGGTTTAGATCAAAAATATTCTCATCTGGAATCCCCAACACCCCTCCCACAAAGGTGCTAATCGAACCACCTGAACCAATGGCGAGAATAGACTTGCCACCGTCAGCCATGGCTTGGATCTGTTGCTGGGCATCGAGCACCCGAGCCTTAAAGTCGACCCAGGTTTCCGGGACATTCTCAATCTCGCCTCGGGTCCAGACAGTTAAGACTTTGCGCAGCAGACGGTAGTAGTTCTTGCGGTCGTCTGGATTGGCGGCAATGGTTTGGTAGAGGGGGTCGTCGCCATGACTTTTGCCATAGGCTTCGGTCATGTCGGTGAAGTTATATTCATTTAGGCCTGGCAGGACAATGCGGTTGCTGCCATCGATCTCCATACCAGCGCAGATGCCATCCATGGTTTCATGGTGACGGACCATATCGCCGACTACTAAGGTGTCAAAGCTGGCCCCGCGCTTGCCGAGATGTTCGCCTAACCATCGGGATTGCTGGTGACCTAGGTCTGAGAGTTGATCGTAGTTGGCGGCGCCGAAAGAGGCTTGGGCGTGGCGGACTAGGTAGAGCTCTGACATGGGGGATCCTGTGGATAATGATTATTTTTATATGGCGAGTATTTAACCCCACTTTGTGGTTTATGAATAGTTAGCAAGTGCTATACAGGCCATTGATCAGATTAATTTATGCACAACTCCCATTCCTAGAGGCCACGCATAGAAAAAATCTTCTCGGTTGATATTCTGCAGATAATTATCAATTCACCTCCTATCGCGACTAGACACCCGTTACGTTACAGGTTACGCTAATAATGATTAAAAGCTTTAAACACAAAGGTCTAGAATTGTTCTTTAGAACAGGAATAACATCGGGAATACAGGCCAAGCACAGCAAAAAGCTGCAACTAATCCTAGGTGCGCTTCAGGCAGCAACCAGCCCTAAGGATATCGATTTACCAGGCTTAGTTTTACATTCGCTGTCAGGTAAACGGTTTGATATTTGGTCTGTGCGAGTAAGCGGTAATTGGCGCCTTACTTTTCGCTTTAATGGTGGCCACGCAGAAATAGTGAATTATGAAGATTATCATTGAGGACAGACTATGTTGATGCACAACCCACCCCACCCAGGATTGGTTATCAAAGAGCTCTGTTTAGAGCCTTTAGGTTTATCCGTAACAGATGCAGCAAAGGCCCTTGGCGTAAGCCGTAAAACGCTGTCTTGCGTAATTAACGGCAAAGCTGGCGTGAGTCCAGAAATGGCCGTTCGCCTATCTATCGCCTTTAACACCTCATCTGAAAGCTGGGTCACCCAACAAGCACAGTATGATCTTTGGCATGCAGAGCAACATCGCCATGAGCTAAAGGTTACGCCATTATCGGCAGCGTAAAAGCCGAAAACAGGTCATCAGTTTTTCTACCGAAAATTGAATAACCTTGCCATCAAGTAAATCCCTCATCTCAGACTGATTAAGACCCACTTTTTCGGCCGCTTTAGCCAGTCGCCATGAACCGTCTTGAACCCTATCGCAAATGGCACTGATTAGATCCGCCCGGGTTTGTAGTTCTTGGGCTTCCTGAGGATTATCGGTGATAGCATCGAAAATATTGTCATATTCGATAGTGGCCATTGGGTTACCTCCCCTGCCAAAACTAGTGGATTTTGTTGGCTATCTAACACTGTAAAACCCGTTAAAAATAACCGCTAACTTAACAGTGGTAGACGACCTGCAATAAATCAATTTTTCACGCTAATAAATTTACCCCGCCCAATCACAGCTAACCCCTGTAATACTAAGCTATCCCGCCATCAAATTAGACCCGAAAAAACTATAAAAAAGAGCCACTTAGGCGTATACTTCGCCGCCTCTTAATCCGGGGCCCAAAACTCCCCAAGCACAGGTAAATTAATGTCGTCAGTTGACTTCGCATCACTGGGTATTTCTGCCCCCGTCCTCAAAGCCGTACAGCAACTCGGTTACGAGCAACCCTCTCCCGTTCAAGAGGCGAGCATACCGATCCTTCTGGAAGGCAAAAACCTTCTGGGTACAGCACAGACGGGTACTGGCAAGACTGCAGCTTTTGCGCTGCCTTTCCTGAGTATGCTGGATGAGAAACAAAAATCACCTCAAATTCTGGTTCTGACTCCTACTCGTGAGTTGGCGATTCAGGTGGCTGAGGCGTTCCAAAGCTATGCCAAACATATCAAAGGTTTTCATGTTCTGCCGATCTACGGTGGTGCAGATATTGGTGGCCAGCTACGCGGTTTGAAGCGCGGCGCTCAGGTTGTTGTAGGTACGCCTGGTCGTATGCTCGACCATTTGCGTCGTCGCAGCTTGGATCTCAGCCACATCAAAGGGTTGATTTTGGACGAAGCTGATGAGATGTTGCGAATGGGCTTTATCGATGATGTTGAGACTATCCTGGCTAAGACGCCAGCGGATTGTCAGCGTGCACTGTTCTCTGCAACTATGCCGCCAGCGATCAAACGTGTTGCCGATAAGTATCTGGGCGATGCGGAAGTGGTCAGTATTCAAAGCAAGACTAAGACTGTTGAGCGTATTGCGCAGTCTCACCTGATGGTTAAAGGCCACCAGAAGATGGATGCTCTTACGCGTATCCTCGATGTTGAGCAATTTGATGGCATGCTTATTTTTGTGCGCACCAAGTCGGCGACACTGGAAATTGCCGAGAAGCTTGAAGCGCGTGGATTCTCCTCAGCGGCACTTAACGGTGATCTGACTCAGACACTGCGTGAGCGCACTATCAACCGCTTGAAGAAAGGCCAGCTAGATATAGTTGTGGCCACCGACGTCGCCGCTCGCGGTTTGGACGTTGAGCGTATCAGTCATGTAATCAACTATGACGTTCCCTACGACAATGAGTCCTATGTTCACCGTATTGGTCGAACTGGACGTGCTGGTCGTGAAGGTAAGGCGATCATGTTTGTGACTCAGAAAGAAATTCGTATGCTGCGTTCGATTGAGAAGTCGACGCGTCAGCCGATTGGCTCGTTTAATCTGCCGAGCAACGAAGAAGTCAGTGGCCAGCGCGTTGCTCTGTTTAAAGAGCAGTTGGTTGGCATGTGTAAGTCGACCAAGCTAGATAAATTTCACTCACTGGTTAAAGAAGTTGCCGCTGAGAATGAAATTGATATGGTTCTGTTGGCTGCCGCTCTGGCCTTTGAAGCCCAAAAAGAACGTCCACTGTTCCCGAAGATGGTTGCTATAGAGACTCCACGAGCTTCGGCTAGTGATCGCAATGAGCGCAAGCCACGCGAGCGTAATGACCGCAATGAGAGACCCGATCGTAACGAGAGAAGTGAAAGGCCTGATCGCAGTGACAGAAGCCAGCGTCCTGATCGCGCGCCTAAGCCACCACGTGACAAGGGCCCGACCACAGATGAGGAAGGCAATGAAGTTACCATGATCACCTACCGCATTGAGGTAGGCCGCAACGATGATGTGTCGCCAAAGAACATTGTTGGCGCGATTGCCAATGAAGCGGAGATCGATGCGCAGTTTATTGGTCATATCAAACTGCATGATGATTACAGCACTGTTGATCTGCCAGAAGGTATGCCTAAAGAGCTGTTCGATCACCTGTACAAGGTTCGTGTCTGCCAGAAGCCACTAAAGATCAGTGTTGATAATGGCACTGCTGGCGAACAGCGTGATGCCAAACCTGCTTACGGCGGCGGCAAGCGCGACAAGCCTAGCTTCAGCAAGGACAAGCCTGCGTTTAAGGGTAAGCCAAAAGCCCACCGCGGAGCAGATTCAGCGCCGCGCAAGCCAAGCAAGCGCCCAACTACTGATCGCAAATAAAGTAATCTATATCTGCAAGACGCCGGATAATTGGTCCTCGATCAATTTTTCCGGCGGTTTCTTTAGAATTCTCGCTAGAACTCTCGTTTACATTCCCGCTAGAACCTTCGCTAGATATTTTTCCCGACACTTGCTCAGCACCAAAAAACTGCTCCGCCATGGGCGCGATACTGCAGCTATGCGGTAGGTCTTCTGACGCCTCGATGGTGGCGTACATTTTAGGCAGGAAAATAAACTGCAGCCATTCAGTGAAGGTCAGTAGGTCAATTGAAAAAGGTTCGGTACTGAGAAGCGCCTCAGCTGGTGGACTCCGCTCCGCCCACAGCTGAGATTCCCGGAGTTCTTTTTCCAGGTCAAAGAGCAGGTTGGCTAATCGGCTGTGACGTTCGCTCATGATCCCTTCACTCAGGTTTAACCTTTTACGCTGGATTGGATAGTCTACCCAATCTCACGGCGGAAAGGCGGCAGGCCATTTAACAGCTGGGTGCCGTAGCGCTTGGTGATTAAGCGCTTATCGAGAATGGTGACTGTGCCTGTATCTTTTTCTGTGCGCAGCAGTCGGCCACAGGCCTGAACCAGTCTTAAAGACGCTATGGGCAGAGATATATCGAAGAACGAGTTACCGCCCCGGGCTTCAATCCATTCCGACAGGGCTTCATGGAGGGGGTCATCCGGCACTGCAAAGGGCAACTTGGCAATCACTACATGACGACAGTAGTCTCCGGGCAGATCCACACCTTCGGCAAAGCTGGCCAGCCCCATCAAAACACTGGTGCGGCCCTGATCGATACGCTCTTTGTGCAGGCGCACCATCTCACGGTTGGATAGTTGACCCTGAATCAAAATATTTTTCTGCTGATCTTTGGAAAGGTCATCGTAAACCTGCTCCATCTGTCGGCGCGACGAGAACAGTATCAAAGTACCGCACTGAGGCACTTCGTACTCGGCGAAGTGATCAGTAATATAGCTTGTGTGAGCGTCCGCTTGGTTGCCTTCAACGGCATCCGCCGGAACACGAATCACGGCGGCCTGCTGATAATCAAAGGCGCCGGCGACTGTCATAAAGTGAGCGAAGTCAGGAATGCCAGTCTCGCGCTGCAAGGTTTGAAATGATCCCAGTGCGCGCAAGGTTGCCGAGGTAACCACTGCGGCATAGCAGCTGCCCCACAATACATCGCGCAACAGTTCTGCTGCCTGAATTGGGCTGGCGTTAACCGAGATATCAATATTGCCACCGCTGTCATCGAGACGCAGCCAACAGGCCAATGGCATATCACCAGCTTTGATTTCGCGCTGGAGTCTGTCCCACAGGGCTAAGAGCTGTTCTGCTCGCGATTGCCAGCTACCGGCCTGCTGATAGAACAGTTCCACATCGGGGGCCGGGGTTGGGTAATTTTTATCCCCCAGGGCATCACTTAGGGTATCGACCAAGACTTCCAGTCGCCCGAGCCAAGCGCTGGTTGTTTTGGCCAGCTGTGAGGCTATATCACGCAATCCTTCGCCTATATCGCCATTGGCATATCTGTAGCGTCCGTCTTCGGGAGACTCGGCGGATTCCAGGGCTTGCTGGAGTATTGGATAGGCAAAATTAAGCAGTTCAATAATTTTTGTCGCTTCCCGCTCAATGCGCGGAAGCTGTTCCGCCAGAGCCGTATCTTTTTCGAAGATAGGGGCTTGGCCTTTGCACTGCTTCTGCAGACGCTCTAGCCAGGTAATGCTGTTGTTGACCCGACACTCGGCACCGAAGTGACGGATGGCGGTGTCACCGATACGGTGGCCTTCGTCGAAGATGTAGATGCAGTCTTCCGGTGGCGGCAAAATCGCACCGCCTCCTAGAGCAAGGTCAGCCATCACCAGATCGTGGTTGGCGACTATGCATTCGCTCTCTTCAAGTTCATTGCGGGCATTAAAGAAGGCACATTGATTAACAAAGCGACAGCGGCGTCCGCTGCACTGGCGGCGGTCGATGGTCAGGGCACGCCATTCCACATCTTGGATGCGTGACTCCCAGGAATCCCGGTCACCATCCCAGCTGCCGTCGGCGAGGGCGTCGGACATTTCACGATAGAGGTCTTCGGTCTGCACATTGGGATTAAAGGCTTCTTCATCTTCGAACAAAAACAGTCCGGCATCTTTTGATTTGATCGCGTCCAGGCACTGTTCCATTTTTAGGTTACAGGCGTAGCGTCCGCGGCCTTTGACCAGTGCGCAGCTGTGGTCCCAGCCGCAGGCTTCGAGAAGCTCAGGAAGGTCTTTGTGAATTAGCTGTTCTTGCAGGGCAATGGTGCCGGTGGCCACTACCACGGTCTTTTTTAAGGCGCGGGCGATGGGCAGCGCAGCGATTAAATAGCCGACGGTTTTACCTGTACCTGTGCCCGCTTCAACAACCGCCAGACGCTTGTCCGGATCATCATCGCTAAGGGCGTTGGCCACGGTGGCGATCATCTGCTTTTGCCCGAGACGCGGACTCAGGTCACGTGACTTTAGGAATTTACGATAGCCCTGCTGGATTGTCTCTCTGACTTCTGCGTCTAACAAAAAATTAACATCCCTGTGTCGCCTGACAATAATTGAATACCGGAGCGGCGTAGCTCTCGGTAATAATAGTACGATAATCTCGCGGTGCGGCACTGAGGCGGCTTTTAAACGAGGCTTCTACGTCGAACCAATCACAATCTGGCCACAGCGCTTTGACCTGCTCTAACCCTCCAGTGTTACCCAACAGTTGGTAGGCAATAATATTGCTCGGGAACAGTTTGTACTGGCTGTAGACCTGCTGATCTATGGCTGCGGCCAGTTTATCGGCATTCTCTAGCTGATCGCTAGACTCATCGGTGAACGCTTTCCCAAAGGCCACATGCACTCGTCCTTTATAGCCAACCAATCCCTTCTGAATGGTGTCGAGATCCTCAAACTCCTGTTTGATGTATTCTTGGCCATTCTGTTTGGCAAATAGCTCACGGCCTTTGTCCACATCACAGGGATCATACTCATAGGAAATACTTACGGGCACTATAGACAGCTCACCAGTGGCCTGAGCAAAGCTCTGCTCTTTGGTGCGCGACAGGGCAAGCATTTTTAACAGTGCGGTTTCGGTGCGATCCTGGCCGTCTTTGGCGCGCCCTTCCCGCTGGGCAATCCAGATTGAGACGCCATCTTGCGCTATGGAGTGACGGATATAACCAGAGAGCTTTTTCAGTTCAGTGAGCTTTTCCCGGCGTCCACTGATATTGCGCTTCACAATAAAGCTGCGATTAACCCGCATCAGATCCGCGGCGAAGGGCTTGCTCAGCAGGTTGTCGCCAATGGCTATACGCAGAGTGTCCATGCCGCTTTCGATCAGCGCTAGGTTGACCATCGCGGGATCCATGGCGATATCGCGATGGTTGCTGAGAAACAGATAGGATTTTGTTGGGTCGAGGTTATCTAGACCACTGAAGCTGAAACCATCGGTGGTTTTTTTCACCAGCCCCTTCAGAGATACAGTCAGGTAACGCTGCAGATCTTCCACCCTGTGCATATTTTTAGCCGCTTTTGACAGCACCCGACGCAGTATGGGCCGCATCAGCCAGGGGCAGAGCTTGGCCAGTAGGGGCGCACGCCGAGACAGCAGCAGGTCGATAAATTCTGGACTGGCAATCAGGCGCGCAATAACCGCGGGCACTTCACTGTCGTTGTAGGGACGAATATCGTCAAATTCACTCATTGGAACCTCAAAAGTTCTCTGCACCTGCATGCTCTAGTTAAATTTTTAGGCAGCTTGTCTGAATACTTGGAACAAAAAATTGTCAGCTGTTTTACTGCTGTCGGGAGTTATACCAGTGAACCTCACGAGAGAACTCATCGACCTTATCGACCACATCCAGCACCAGAGCAAACAGCGCCATGCGAATCAGCAGGCCATTGTCGGTCTGGCGAAAAATCGCTAGATTGGGGTTGTCATCGAGATCGCAGTCGAGCTCATTGGCATCGCTGCGGGAGTCTCTTGGCAGTGGGTGCATAATCACCGTGTTAGGCTCGCAGTGCTTGGTGTAGATGGCCTGATTGAGGCGAAACTTGCCGCGGTATAAATCCGCTTCGGCTTTACTTGTAAAACGCTCTTCCTGAATCCGTGTAGAGTAGACAATATCCACATTGGCGATGCTGTTATTCAGTTCATCGGAGACTGTAACTTTTACACCGGCACTGCGCATCTGCTCAATAATGTTCTCTGGCAGAGCCAGCTCTTTGGGCGAGATCAGCATTACCTGAATATTATTGTAGAGACTCAGCAGCTTGCTCAGGGAGTGCACTGTGCGGCCATGGCGCAGATCGCCGATCATGGCGATTCGCAAACCGTCGATGCTGCGGCCCTTGGCTTCGAGTTCGCGGCCAATGGTGTAGAGATCCAGTAATGCTTGGGTAGGGTGTTCATTGGCACCGTCACCGCCATTCATCACCGGCACACGACTGGCGCTGGCAAAATCTGCCACCGAGCCTTCCTGAGGATGGCGCATGCAGATCACATCGCTAAACCCAGACAATACTCTGGCGGTGTCCTGTAGCGATTCGCCTTTGACCAGTGCCGAGCTTTCAAAGCCGGCGGTCTCGCGCACTTCGCCACCCAGCAGATTAAACGCCGAGCCGAAACTGACGCGGGTTCTGGTACTGGCTTCGAAAAACATATTGCCGAGAATTGCGCCTTCAAGCACGCGGGTAACCCTTTTGCGCAGTGCATAGGGTTCCATTCGATCTGCTACAGAGAAAATCTGCTCAACATCCTGCCGTTGAAATTGGCTGATGGAAAGTATGTGCGCGCCGGTAAAATTCACGCGGTACCTCGGGGCAATTTAGTTGGCGGATTCTAGCCTGTTTGCCTGTTCTTCTCAATTACAACCGCAGTTCAGTCGGGCGGCCCTACCTAGGCGACTATTGCTGGGCAGCCAAACTACAGACCTCACTACAGACCTCACTACAGAGCTCACTAGAGAGAAAAGCGCTCTGCTACCGATTGACTCCAGCTCTCCAGTGCCTGAAGCACGCCGCGCTTGTGATCCGTTAGGCTACTGTCGGCGAGCAATTCATCCAAGGTCTTGCGGTTTTGCTGCAAAGTTAAGTAACCGGACTGCTCATCGGTGAGACGCCAGCGGCAACTCTCAAGCCAAGTCTGCTGTTCTTCGGCGCTAAGAGATTCGGGGAAATAACGGGCGCGATAGCTAAACAGCAATTGGTTGTAGCGCTGATCGGCAAAATAGAACTGCTGCTGACTGAAGTCACTGGCAGTAGCGCGCCGCACATCATCCAGCAAGCCCTTATCTTGATTGGGCAAGAAGCCGCCATAGAGCTGCTGCTCAGCATCGGATTTGGGCGGGAACTTCTGGTCGCGAAACACTAGCTGCAGTTTGTCACTGAGATCCATGCTGTTAAGACGCTGCCAGTTGCGCTCACAGCGCTCTAGATCTATATCCAAACGCTTGGCCGCAGCGGCATCCACCAGTTTGTGAGTGGTTACTACCGGTGCCTTATTAATATGAATAACTTTGAGAGGAATGCGCTCTGTGCCTTCGGGTAAGTCACTTGTGGCAGTAAACACACGATCGCGAATCTGGTGTTCATTGAGACCAACCAGAGTCTCTGGGTCGGCGGAGAGATCAAAGCAGATAATGCCATTGCTGTTGGTGGGATGCTGGGCCAGGGGCATCATTAGAGCGCCATACATATGTTCTTTGGCGAGCATGCCGGAGATATGAAAAAACGGTTTGCGCGCTTTGAGGTCAAGCATTGCGGCGACCTGCTTTTTGCCGCGGTTTTGCAGCGCATAATCGAACAGCCGCGGTTGCTTTTCCTTGACCAGCTTGGCCATGGCAATGGTGGCGGTGACATCGGAGAGCGCATCGTGGGCGGCTTCATGGGCTAGGCCATTGGCAGCGGTGAGGTCTTCGAGTTTAAAACTGGGGCGGCCGGGTTCATGGTCTGGCCATTCTATGCCCTCGGGGCGCAGGGCGCGGCAGAGGCGCAACATATCGATAATGTCCCAGCGTGAGTTGCCGTTTTTCCACTCTCGCTGATAGGGATCATAAAAGTTTCTATAAAGGGTGTATCGGGTCACTTCATCGTCAAACCGAATACTGTTGTAGCCGACGCTACAGGTGTTGGGGCGTGACATCTGCTGGTGGATGGCATCGATAAACGCAGGCTCTGTGAGGCCCTCCTTCAGCGCGTGCTGGGGGGTAATTCCTGTAACCAAGCAAGCCTGAGGCGCGGGCAGCAGATCCGGCTGTGGCTGGCAGTAGATAACCAGTGGGTCGCCAATCGGGTTCAGGTCGAAGTCGGTGCGCAGCCCAGCAAACTGACTGGGCCTGTCGATTGACGGATTGATACCAAAGGTTTCGTAGTCGTGCCAATAGAATGTGTTGTCCATTTTTCATCCTCTCAGATTTGCCGGCCTTCATTATCCATCACAATGATTTTTTATGCATAAAAAAACGGCACTATCCAGATAGCACCGTTTTTAATACTAGAGCCAATTCACACTAGAAGTTGTAGACCTCAGAAAAAGACATCTCACCTACTACACGGCGATTGCGTGCGCGACCTTCGTCAGTTTCGTTGGTGGCTATTGGCTGAGTTTCACCGTAGCCCACCGCACTGATACGGGCGGCAGGAATACCGTAATCCTCAACTAGCTTGGCTTTAACCGCTTTAGCGCGACGATCAGACAGACTCAGGTTGTACTGATCAGCTCCGCGGCTATCACTGTGACCCTCGAGCACCAGATCTATATCGTCCTGTGCTTTCATGGCAGCGGCAATAGCTTCTAACTGATCACCATAAACGGCCAATACAGTGTCTTTGTTAAATTCAAATTCAACATTGAGTCGGACGGTGATGGTGCGAACTTCTGGTTCCGCCTCAACTTCTGGCTCTGCTATTGCCTGAGCGACAACCGGCGCAGCCACTGGTGCTGCCGCAGGAGCAACTGACTTGTTGCCAAAGACTTTGTTCAGTGAGAACTGCACACCCATATCTTCGCCGTCTTCATCGTGACCTGCCATGCCGCGCAAATCGGCACGAAATTCCAGGCCGTGACTAAACTGTGTGCCCATGCCGACACCCACCATTATCTGAGTGGAACGATCGTCATGTTCAAGCACTAGGTTTGAGGCATCTTGAAAGTCGTACTGATTGAGGCCGAATAAGACATAGGGACGCCAGTTAGTGGCATCGCTGTTGTTTAACCAGAGCAGGCCATTTAATGACAACACATCGAAATCATCGTGTCCGGCATTGGCGCCGTAACCCAATTCCAATGCCAATGTGTCGGAGAGGTATTTACCCACCTGCACCCCGGCGGTGACACTGTTGTGATCTTCACTGATGGCCCGTTCGCCATCCAGATCGTAATATCCAGCTGTTACACCCAAATACCAGTCATCAGCGGCAGTTGCTGCTCCCGCTAAAACCAGTGTCATTGCTCCCAATAAACCATTTATAAATTTCATACTTTCTCCCTGTACATTAAAAAAACTCCTTTTTTGAGCGCATCTTAATTTTGCGCTCATTCTTTATGTAGCTCTAAATCTAGTTCTAAATCTAGTTCTAAATCTAGTTCTAAATCTTACCTATCTCTTCGAGATAGCTGCTGCAGCTAATCTGTCCTGCCCAATTAATATAGCTTATATATCCAGTCTATTAAGCAATCGACAGAATCGGTATTAGCTACTCACTTAAGACTAAACCAAGTTGAGGGTTTTTTCCTCAATTTTTGCCTGCCATATTTGTGGACCTATGCGATGCACTGATTCGCCCTTGGTATCAACAGCTACAGTGACAGGCATATCCTTGACTTCAAACTCATAGATCGCCTCCATTCCCAACTCGGGAAAGGCCACCACTTCGGCATGAGTAATCGCCTTGGACACCAGATAAGCCGCGCCACCCACTGCGATCAGATAGACTGCCTCATTGTCGCGAATAGCATCTATACCCACCTGGCCGCGCTCGGCTTTACCAATCATGCCCATCAGCCCAGTTTCCTCGAGCATAGTGCGGGTAAATTTATCCATGCGCGTGGCTGTAGTAGGACCAGCAGGGCCAACTGCTTCGTCACGAACGGGGTCAACTGGGCCCACGTAGTAGATAAAGCGATCGGTTAAGTCCACGGGCAACTTCTCACCAGTGGCGAGAATGTCGGTCATTTTCTTGTGTGCCGCATCGCGTCCGGTCAACATTTTTCCCGATAGTAATAGAGTGTCGCCGGGCTTCCAAGTGGCAATATCGTCTTGGGTTACCTCGTTAAGGTTCACACGACGTACAGATTCGTCCGCTTCCCAGGTGATTTCGGGCCAATCTTCCAGATTTGGCGGTTCCAGATGCGCTGGACCACTGCCATCCAAATCAAAGTGAACATGGCGGGTGGCGGCACAGTTGGGAATAATCGCCACGGCTTTGTTCGCGGCATGAGAGGGATAGTCTTTAACCTTAACATCTAGAACCGTGGTCAGACCGCCGAGGCCCTGAGCACCAATGCCCAGTGCATTGACCTTGTCGAACAGTTCAAGACGCAATTCTTCATTGCGGTTGCTTGCACCTCGAGCCTGGAGCTCGGAGATATCTATATGCTCAAGCAATGATTCCTTGGCCAACAACATGGCTTTTTCGGCAGTGCCGCCGATACCTATGCCGAGCATGCCTGGTGGACACCAACCAGCACCCATTGTGGGAACCATTTTAAGGACCCAGTCGACCACGGAGTCTGAGGGGTTGAGCATGGCAAACTTAGACTTGGCTTCAGAGCCGCCGCCTTTGGCCGCCACGTCGATGGATACTTTGTCGCCGGGAACTATTTCGTAGTGAATCACTGCTGGCGTGTTATCACCTGTATTCTTGCGCTCGCCATCGGGATCGCTGAGGATCGAGGCGCGCAGAACATTGTCTGGGTGGGTATAGGCTTGACGAACACCCTGATTGATCATATCGGTGAGGCTCATGTCTCCCTGCCACTGGACGTTCATACCAACGCGAACAAAGACAGTAACTATACCTGTGTCCTGGCAGATCGGCCGATGACCCATGGCGCACATACGCGAGTTGACCAGGATCTGTGCCATAGCGTCTTTCGCCGCTTTTGACTCTTCGCGATCATAGGCCTGTTTTACAGCCTGGATAAAATCCACTGGGTGGTAATAGGAAATATATTGCAGCGCGTCAGCAACGCTTTCGATTAGGTCTTGTTGGCGAATAATTGTCATGCTGATTTTAATCCCTGTTATTTATTGTCTGAGCGGAGTGACAGCATTGGTCGCTGGAGCTGTCACTGGGCCTGAAGAGCGTTTTTCGAGAGCGTAAATTTTCTGGTTGATCTGACGACGAAAGGCATCCATAGACTCAATACCCTCGGCATTGGCCTTGAGTTGGCGATCAATATTGGTCAGTGAAGACTGCAGACTCACCACTTTGTCAGTCACCTTATCTGATAGTTTTCGCAGACTGGCATTCACCGCATCTATATCCGCTGAGATCGCCAGATAATTGCCGCTGAGATTGGTCAGGCTGCGATTTTCTTTATCCACTCGGGCACTGAGGTCAGAGACCGACTTTTCAATGGCAGAGCGTTTGCGGGCCAGAAAGGCGATATCTTTTTTGTTGATATCAATCTTGGCCTTATTGATGTCGTTGGTCACACCCCAGAGTTTACGAATCTCACTCCAGTGCTTTTTCAGTTCGTCAGATTGCTTGCTGATATTCAGCTGCATGGCGGCACCAGACTGAGTTACCGATTCATCAGTACTGCTAAGGCGCGATTCAAGGGATTCAAAACGCTGCTGCAAATCGCTGTGATTAGCGGACAGTGAGGCAAACTGCATCCAGCCAAAGCCCCCTGCTCCAACCAGAGCCACGAGAATAATCAACACTAGGATATTACTGCCACCAGACCCATTCGATGAGCCGTTCGAGGAACCGCCTCCAGGTCGTTTGCCATCGCCCCCGGAAGAGCCTTTTTTACTGGAAGATGTGGAAGTCGATGAGCGCCCAATCATATCGTCTCGTTCGGCAACAATAGGGTTGATTCGGGGTTTTTCCGCAGTCATTTTAAAATCCTGTTTAGTGAGACCGGTTAGACCTCTCTGCTAGAGATATCTACTAGAGATATCTACTAGAAAGGCCTGAAAGATTGCAGCATTATACGCAAATTCATTTCTAGCTACATCCGCACAATAGCTTATTTATCACCAGCACCTAGTTCGGCGCCTAAATCCAGCAGGCACAAAAAAGCCGACGCTAGGTCGGCTTTTTTAAACGCTTTTTTTTACACGTTTTGCTGCGAACAATTACAGCAGGTTAAGCGCCAGAACCATTACCGCAGTCAGACCCAGGCTTGAGTGAATCACGCCTTTGACTGTAGTCATTGGACCCTGCTTGCCAACCAGTGCGTTGACTTCGAGCAGTGCAACAACAACCAACATAACAGTCAGGCCAGTGCCGCCAACTGCTGTACCGTAACCTTGTCCCACATAGTGAGGACCGGCAAGCATACCCAGCAACATTGGAGCCGAGAACAGGACGTTTGTGCGTGAGGCCAGCAGTGCCTTGGCACCTGCAGCAGCTTTATCGCCACCTTCAACCAGACCCAATGCAATTTTCTGTGCTGGCCAGATCACTGCCCAGACATTGATAAACATCAGTATGCCCATCAGCGCGCCAACAATAATGTAGTTGTTCAGCTGACCGTTGCTAGTGACGATGTGTAGCAGGTAGAGACCTGTGATAAAGGTAAACATAGCGCCCCAACGGAACCACCACAGTGCACTAGGTGCCAACTTCGCTTTGGCATCAGCCAGAGCTTCTGGAGAAGCTTCTTTGAAGTAGCCACCCTGAACAAAGTTGAAGTAGTACAGCATACCTATCCAAACGATTCCGAAAAGCACGTGGCCCCAACGGACTAGAAATTCAATTAATTCACCGGTCATAACAGACTCCATTTATATAGTTTTTAACGTATTGCGCCCTTGAGGACGGCTATTTTTCTTGGCGTCAATTGTTGGGGAAGCGCGCCTAAATAGCAATCACCTTAGGCCAGCAAAGGTGTTTTTTTGACACTTATTTACCCTGAACAAAAAAATATGCGCAAAAAAAAGCCCCGCAGCAATCTGCGGGGCTCTTCTTTAAGCTTTACAGCACCCTAAACAACATAGGTGTAACTGACTGTAAAAAACAGGTTGGGACGCCTGATTACATCATGCCGCCCATACCACCCATTCCGCCCATGCCGCCCATATCTGGCATGCCGCCGCCAGCTGGTGCGTCGCTAGCTGCATCAGCAACCATGGCTTCAGTGGTGATCATCAGACCCGCAATAGAAGCAGCGGCCTGCAGAGCAGTACGTGCAACCTTGGCGGGATCTAGGATACCCATGGCAATCATGTCGCCGTATTCGCCAGTCGCAGCGTTGTAACCGTAGTTACCTTCGCCTGACTTAACTTTGTCGACTACTACGGAACCTTCTCCGCCAGCGTTTTCTACGATCTGACGCAGTGGCGCTTCCATGGCGCGCAGAGCAATGCCCACACCCACAGTTTGATCGTTGTTGTCGCCAACTGTGCCTGCGATCTTTTGCAGTACACGAACCAGAGCAACACCGCCGCCAGGTACCACGCCTTCTTCAACCGCAGCACGAGTTGCGTGCAGGGCGTCTTCAACGCGGGCTTTCTTCTCTTTCATTTCCATTTCAGTGGCTGCACCAACTTTGATCACTGCAACACCGCCAGCCAACTTGGCTACGCGTTCCTGAAGCTTCTCACGATCGTAGTCTGAGCTGGTGTCTTCGATCTGCGCACGGATCTGCTTAACGCGAGCACCGATAGTAGCTGCATCGCCAGCGCCGTCGACAATAGTCGTGGCTTCTTTAGTCATGGTGATGCGCTTAGCGGTACCCAGGTGCTCAAGAGTAGCCGTCTCAAGATCCAGACCGACTTCTTCAGAGATCACTGTACCGCCAGTCAAAGTGGCGATATCTTCAAGCATTGCCTTGCGACGATCGCCGAAGCCAGGTGCTTTACAGGCAGAAACTTTCACGATGCCGCGCAGGTTGTTAACAACCAGAGTGGCCAGGGCTTCGCCTTCAACGTCTTCAGCAATAATCATTAACGGCTTGCCAGCTTTGGCTACATTTTCCAGCAGTGGCAGTAGTTCGCGAATATTGGAGATTTTCTTATCAACTAATAGGATAAATGGGCTCTCTTGCTCAGCGCTCATGTTCTCTTGGTTGTTGATAAAGTATGGAGAGAGGTAACCGCGATCGAACTGCATACCTTCAACTATATCTAGTTCATTTTCCAGACCAGTGCCTTCTTCAACAGTGATCACGCCTTCTTTACCGACTTTGTCCATGGCTTCAGCAATGATGTCACCAATGTGCGCATCGCTGTTGGCAGAGATAGTACCTACCTGAGCCACTTCTTTTGACTCAGAGCAAGGCTTGGCCAATGCGGCGATTTCAGCAACAGCTACTACAACAGCTTTGTCGATACCACGCTTGAGGTCCATTGGGTTCATACCGGCAGCGACTGACTTGAGGCCTTCGATAATAATCGCCTGAGCCAAAACAGTTGCAGTAGTGGTGCCGTCACCGGCTTCGTCAGAGGCTTTTGAAGCCACTTCTTTAACCATCTGCGCGCCCATGTTTTCGAACTTATCGGCGAGCTCAATTTCTTTGGCTACAGATACGCCATCTTTGGTTACGGTAGGGGCACCGAATGACTTGTCTAGTACTACGTTGCGGCCTTTGGGACCTAGAGTTACTTTTACGGCGTTGGCGAGGATGTTTACACCGTCCAACATACCTTGGCGAGCACTGCTGCCAAACTTCACTTCTTTAGCTGACATGTTTAATTCCTTTCATCAATCTGGTTATAACAAAAATTCTGTAAAGAGCTCTTTAATACGAGCTATCTATTACAAGCTCTTAGGCTTCAACAACGGCTTTGATATCGGTTTCGCTGAGAATAATCAGCTCTTCACCTTCGACATCAATGGTGTCCTGTCCGGCGTACTTACCAAACACAACCTTATCACCCACTTTCACATCAACCGGGCGCACATCGCCGTTATCCAAAACGCGGCCACTGCCAACAGCAATAACTTCGCCCTGGTTAGGCTTTTCTTGTGCAGAACCTGGCAGCAAGATACCGCCAGCGGATGTTGCTTCTTCTTCCTCGCGACGAACGATCACTCGGTCGTGTAATGGACGAATTTTCATACTTTGTCTCTCCAATTTATCTATCTACAGTGTTCAAAAGTTACTTATGCGAGCAGAATCCCGCGGTTGCACATCATATGGTGGCACCTGATTTCTTTTTCAAGGGATCAGGGCAAATTTTTTGTCTTTTTGCTCTCTACATTGTCATCCTGAGCGCTTCCTTATTGTCATCCTGAGCGCAGCCGAAGGATCTCACCGATATACTGCCCTGAACTTTTTACGCTGCAATCCTTCATGAGATCCTTCGGTTCGCTTCGCTCTCTCAGGATGACAGGGTGCGAGGTCATCCTGAGCGCAGTCGAAGGATCTCACCGATGTACTGCCCTGAACTTTTTACGCTCCAATCCTTCATGAGATCCTTCGGTTCGCTGCGCTCTCTCAGAATGACAGGGTGCGAGGTCATCCTGAGCGCAGTCGAAGGATCTCACCGATATACTGCCCTGAACTTTTTACGCTCCAATCCTTCATGAGATCCTTCGGTTCGCTGCGCTCTCTCAGGATGACAGGGTGCGAGGTCATCCTGAGCGCAGTCGAAGGATCTCTTTGATAAGTAGTCACTTCTCGTCCCAGGACTCCCCTTCAATAATATCGTCGGACTTCTTGGAACCCACAGAAGCGGAGTGATCGACCCTACCGCCACTAGCGGTAAAGCCCGAAGCCGATGAACCCATAGCCACACCACTGACCACCATGCGGCTCAACACCAAGCGCGCCATTGCGCCACGCACCATGGGAATCAAGCCGGCAAAGCCAATCGCATCGGTGACAAAGCCAGGGGTCAGCAACAGTGCGCCGGACACCGCGAGAATAATCCCCTCGGCAATTTCCTGGGCTGGCAGCTGCCCCTCGGCAAACTTGCGCTGGCCACGCCACAATGTATCGAAACCCTGATAGCGCAGCAGGTTCACTCCAACAAAGGCGGTGAGCAGTACTAGGCCGATAGTCGGCAGCGCGCCAATCTGGGCGCCGACGGTAATCAGCAGCCACATCTCAAGCACCGGTGTAATCACAAATATCAAAAATAGGTAGCGCACAGTGGTTATCTCATTTTCACCGGCCCAGTCTGGGCGGTCTATTAGGTACATTGGGGTAGTTTCGTCTATTTCAACAGGGCAGCGAATAGCGTAATCTTGGGCGATGAAAAATAATCAGCCATCCGCTGAAATATCCCAAGAGCCATCCCGGGAACAAAGGGTCTATATTGCACTGGCAGCAGTGCCACAGGGAAAAGTCGTGACCTATGGCCAGCTTGGAGATTTGGCGGGATTGCCGCGAGCAGCGCGCCAAGTAGGCTATATATTGCGTAACCTGCCCGCTGAAACCACACTGCCCTGGCACAGGGTGATCAATGCGGCAGGTAAAATCAGCCTGAGCCCAGAGAGCGATAGTGGTGTGCGGCAACGAGCTCTGTTACAAGAAGAAGGGATTGTTTTTAATAACGGCCGTATCAGTCTCAAACAATTCCGCTGGCAGCCCTAGGGGTCGGCAACACTCAATTTAATAGCAGTTAAAAGAATAGCATTAAGGCTCTCAATGAACTCAACAAGCATCAAGCAGGCACTGTTAAATCGCCGTATGTTGATCTGTATCTTTACCGGCTTTGCCTCGGGCATGCCGCTGTATTTACTGATCTCCCTAGTTCCGGCCTGGCTGCGCTCCGAGGGCGTGGGCCTAAAAGAGATCGGGTTCTTTGCGCTGATCGGCCTGCCCTACACCTGGAAGTTTTTCTGGTCGCCACTGTTGGATCGCTATCGCTTGGCCATACCGGGCTTAAGCCGCCTTGGTTCTGCTTTTGGCTTTGGGGGCGGCCTGCGCCGCGGCTGGATGCTGGCCACTCAGATCGGCCTCCTGCTATCCATTGGTGCTCTGGGCTTTTTTAACCCCAGCACCGAGATCTGGAGCATCGCCTGGCTCTGTCTGCTGATCGCATTTTTAAGTGCCACCCAAGATATTGTCCTCGACGCCTACCGCCGCCAGATACTGCCGGATCAGGAGCTGGGCCTCGGCAATTCGATTCATGTGAACGCCTACAGGATTGCCGGATTAGTCCCCGGTTCCCTGTCGCTGATACTGGCGGACAGTCTGCCCTGGCAAACCGTATTTATGGTTACCGCAGCCTTTATGTTGATCGGCATTGTGATGACCCTGAGCATTGCCGAGCCCAAGGCCGATGCCCGCCACCCCACCACATTGAATCAAGCCATTGTTGATCCCTTTAAAGAGTTTTTCTCCCGTCAGGGTGTGCAACAGGCCTGTCTAATTCTGGCCTTTATGCTGCTCTACAAACTCGGCGACAGCATGGCCACGGCTCTGGCGACACCGTTTTATTTGGATATGGGCTTTACCAAGACTGAGATCGGTCTGATCGCCAAACATGCGGCCCTCTGGCCAATGATTGTCGGGGGTATTTTAGGCGGTATCTTAATGCTTAAGATCGGCATCAATCGCGCCCTCTGGCTATTTGGTCTGGTGCAGATTATTTCGATTCTCGGCTTTGCTCTGCTCGCGAGAGTGGGTGAAGGTCTCTGGTTACTGGGGCTGGTGATTAGCTTTGAATATCTTGGCGTCGGTCTTGGCACCGCCGCTTTTGTGGCCTTTATGGCGCGCTCTACCCATCCGGCGTTTGCCGCCACCCAGTTGGCGCTGTTTACTGCCCTGACCGCAGTGCCGCGCACCGTGGCCAGTTCATTTACAGGAATTATTGTCGAAGGCGTGGGCTGGGAAAATTTCTTCTATGTCTGCACCCTATTGGCGATTCCCGGCATGTTGCTACTGTTTAAAGTAGCGCCTTGGAATAGAGAGAACGGTGGAGAGACGGCCCCTAGCTAAAAAGCCACTAACTAGTCAGCACTAGCAATGCAATCGCCACCAACCAACCGGTCATTGAGCGTCTAAATAGCGCAACAATGTCTGCCACCTGGGAGAGGGCTGCGGTTTCGTCTAGGGTCTGATCGACCTCTTCAGAAGACTCTGTCCCGTTCGTGGGCTGATTATTTAACGCACCCAACACGCAGAGCCGCAACACATCGGCTGTGGAGGTTTTGGGGCAGAAGACCAATTCTTTTAACGGCGCCGTAGCCTTGGAAAAGTCGCCCATCAAACCCAGAGTCAGAGCCAGAGCCCGCACTGGGATCCACTCAAGATACCAAAGTAACTTGTTGGCCTCATCTGGAGTCGCCTCCTCAAGTATCTCAATAGAATCTTCTTCTTGCTCCTGCTGCTCTTGATCTCGACCTACTTGAACATCAGCCGTCTCCAACTGCATATCGCCATGGAGTGCTAACAAACGATAGGCTAGAGCCAGGGGCGCGCCGAGGAAAAAGAACCAGAACACCACCACAAAGCTGCGTTCAAACAATCGGTAAGGCAATGTCGCCGCCAGTTCGCGAAATAGTCCTGCGGCGTTATCCGCTGAAACCGCGCGATGGCCAATATTAAATACCGCAGCATCATGGAACGCCGCCTGCAGGTCATTGCGCTGGATATCTGACTGCAGCACGCCAATCTGCGCACTGAGGTCGCCGCGACCCAAACAGTAGAGCAAGACCGCCAACTCCAATAAAAATACCAGTATCCCGCTGCCCAGGTACCAGAGTGCTATCTGTAAAATAGCCACTGGAACCAGTACATAAACCGCGACTTTTAAGCGGGAATTGTTTTCTAGGGCGGACAGCTTGGCCAGCGCTCCGTGCCACTTCTGTACCCAGATATCACGCTGGATAAAAGCTAACTGTCCATTGCTTTCCAGTACTGCAATGGCGATCAAAATAATTAAAAAATGCACTCTTTACCTCTGTGTTTGCAACGGTACTGACTTAACCGAGCAGTTGTTTGTAGTGGTCCCACTGAAACGCCTGTCCGGGATCGGTTTTGCGCCCAGGTGCAATATCACTGTGACCGACAATACGATCCGCACTGATTAACGGGTAGGTTTCCAGCAGTACTTTGCTGACCTCGGCCAGCACCTGATACTGAACCTCGGTGTAGGGAATATGATCCGCCCCTTCCATTTCAATGCCAATGGAAAAATCATTGCAGTTGAAGCGTTCTTCGAACTGGGACACCCCCGCATGCCAGGCCCGTTGATTAAAACCGGCAAACTGGGTAATTTTACCATGACGATCAATCAACAGATGAGAGGAGACTTTGAGATGACAGATCTCCGTAAAATACGCATCCGCCTCGGGATCCAGACAATTAGTAAAAAAGTCGCCAATATAATCACCGCCGAATTGATTCGGCGGCAAACTAATATTGTGGATCACCAGCAGACTAATATCCGCAACCTGGGGACGTTGGTCTGTATTGGGTGATGGCATTTGAGTGGCACAACTAAGCCAACCGTTTTCTATCTGCATAAGGGGCGATCTGCTAGCTCGCGACGGGCAATCCTTTGATTTGGGTGATTGCTTCTTTAATGGCTTTATCGAAAAGGTAGGAATTATCTAAGACTGTGACAGTACCATTCAAAATATCTACAGCCAAGCGCGCTCTGTCGCGCTCGGCAATTAATTTGCCCTGATTGTCGACAAACACATACTTCCACGAGGGTCCAACAATCCCCGCCAGCTTGCCACGCTTGTGGGCTTTGATATCACCCCCCATCTCAATCCAACAGCCGGTTTTCATCGCCGCGAGACGGCGCTGGGCATCGCCATCTATAGCCTCAGCATCATGCACAGCCTGGGCAATATTCTTGCCCGGCAGCTCGGTTTTCACTGCCGACATCAATACCCGTTTGACCTCACCTACCAGTGAATCCTCAGCTGCAGTTCCAGTTGCCTTCTCATTTCCAGGGCGGTATTTTTTGACCATTTTATTCGCCCACTTTTTCGCTGCTGGGGCGATCTCGGTGATCTTAGCCGAACGCTGGGGTTCGGGATTCAAGCCCAAAGAATCGCTAAGCTGTTCGATCTGCAGACTGCGCTGAGCTATATCAGTGGAAATATGCCCGAGGCGCACATCCAGATGCTTGATTAACTCCCGGCGATATTTAAGATCTTTTTCACTGACCGGACGACTGGCCAAATAGAGCAGGTTATCCAGCAGTTTAAGCGCCACCTGCCAGTCACTGCTGACTTCGCCCTTTTGCTGATGGGCCATATGCAGCACCAGGCACCAGCTGCGCTGAACAAAATCGATAATCCCTTGAGCATGGTCTTTGCCCACCATGCGCTTGGCCACCTCTTCCTCCACTCGGGTGCGCGCCCAGTTGATCTTTTCACGGGCCGCCACACGCTCGATCTCGCGCTTTTCAGAGACTGAGGTAACTCGCTTATCGCGATCAATAATACTCATAAATTCACTGAGCATTAGGGGCAGATTACGCTCTTCAAACGAGTCCGCACTCATATTCTCAGAGAGCTTGAGCATCTGCTGATAAATTTTATTGTCTTCGCAATCACCCTGTTCTAGGCCTATGGCATATTTGGCCATCTCATTAAACAGGCGCCGGATCGGATGATTTTCTTGCTCAAAGAGTACCGGCTTTTTTAGCGCCAACTTGAGCATAGGGATCTCACAGCGATTGATCACCTGGCGCACTTCTGGCGCCACCACCATGGACTCGCCAAAACTGGCAAAGGTATTTTCCACCACTTGAAACACACTGGCGTCATTACGGTGCAGGCGACCGCCCTCTTGTCCCTCTTTACCCGTACCAGCCTCTTTACCCGAACCCAACTGCTTAATGGCCGCAGCCAAATCCCGCGTAATCTGACCATTGCTTGCCAACTCACTGCGGTGGCTCACCAGATGATTGATATGTTTGTTGATCTCGGCAAATAGCTGGGGCTTATCCATACAGGGGCGCTGGGTTGTTGCCCGACTGGCCGCTGCCCTACCTGATAATGGAGTGCCTGATGATGGAGTGCCTGATGATGGAGTGCCAACTTGAGTACCAGCTAGAACGCCCTGCTGAGATATTTCAAGCTGCGCATCCTCCTCAGCGTTTTCCAGCATAGAGCTGATCTTAGCCAGCAGCTCAGTCTGGATGCGAGTATTGGCAATTAGAGGCTCATCCCCGTAACTCGGGCTCTGCTCTTCGACGCCCCCTGCTGGGATAGAACTGTTTCGACTCGGAGCTTCCGAACCAGAGGGCTTATAAGCGGCAGTCTGAGACTCTGACTGATTCACAGGCGCTGCAGCAACAAGTTCTGCAGTAACAAGCTCAGCTTCTTTGAGCTCGGCTTTTTCTAACTTAGCTTTCGGCCGCGGTGAACTGTAGTCAGTCTCGGTGCTTTCAACCAATTCAAAGCCGGCCTCGGCCAGCTGATCAATCACCACAGAGAGCATATCGCCATAGGATTGATCAAAGCAGACCTCAGCAAAGATCTTAACCAGCTCCAGCTGCACCTCAAGGGCGATCAAGTCATCATCTAGGGCATTGGAAAAAGCCTCGAGCAGTGCATCCGGTGACATGGGCAGGCCACTGTGATTATTGCCGCTGTTCGTAAACAGGGATTTGAAACGCCCCTCCAGCTCATAGAGCTCGCTGCCCAAAGCCTCACGCACAGAACTGGAACTATTATCCAGGGCAATCATCACCTCAAGGTCTTCATGATCGAGAAGTTTAAGACTGTCGCCGGCACCCCGTCCTGAACGCCATTTTGCATTAGCGCTTTTAGTCTTAGCTTCAGAATCTGCACTATCTCCAGCGGCCGTAAACTCCGCGGTCCGGTTGCTGATATCCAGCGACAGATCAGAGGGTAAATAATCAGAGAGCCAAAGTGGCTGCAGAGCACTATCTATGGTGCGCAGCTCAATCTCAGCGCCGTGGAGGCGCAGCAGTCGCTGGGTGTCAAAATAGAGAGTTTGTAGGCGGTTGCTAGGGGAATTTGCAGCCAGTGCGGCTAGCTTGGTGCCAGAGAGCGGCTGGAATTTATCAAAGGCAGCAGCAAGATGTTGCTGGCAGTGCTGCCTCAACGTCGTTAAGAGCTGTTGCTGTGCTTGATGAGATTCCTTGCTCATTACCTGCCATCCTCATGGCGCGACTCTTCTTTACCGGCCTTGTACTGGCCTTTACTGGTCGACTGGCTATTTGATAAACAGCTAATAATCCGCTAATTAATTGTTCAAGTATGGACCTTTTTGAACCAGTTCACATAAAAAAACCGCAGCTAAATTTTCTTAACAACAAATATGTCGCCAATCAATACTGTTATAATTTCCCGCAGTCAAATTGAGCCTGCCCAACAAGGCCATCAGACACAGATTATGACCACTAAAAATCGACTATCGAGACGCTAATGGCCAGCACCGAACAGGCTCAAATCCCAACAGTATCCAGCGAACTTCTTAAGGGAGTTCTCACCGACATTCCCCAGGCCGTAGCCCGCGCCCTCCAGGAAGATATTGGCAGTGGCGACATTACCGCCCAGCTAATACCCCAGCAGCAGCGCGCCACGGCAGTGGTTATCTGCCGTGATCCGGCAGTGATCTGCGGACGCCCCTGGGTAGATGAGGTGTTTCGCCAGCTGGACAGTGCTGCAGCCGAGCAGACAGATGGAGCCCAAAAAAGCACACAGATCGAATGGCATATCAATGAAGGGGACAGCGTTAGCCCCAATCAAAAGCTCTTTACCCTGCGCGGCAATACCAGAGTGCTGTTAACAGGCGAGCGCGCCGCACTGAATTTTTTGCAGACTCTGTCCGCCACCGCTACTACAGCCCGTCAATATGCTGACATCAGTTTAAACAGTGCCAATAGCCAGATTAAAATACTCGACACCCGCAAAACCATTCCCGGCCTGCGCCTGGCACAGAAATATGCCGCAGCAGTGGGTGGCTGTCAAAATCATCGCATTGGTCTCTACGATGCCTTCCTGATAAAAGAAAACCATATAGCCGCCTGTGGTGGCATTGGCAAAGCCATAGCCAAAGCCCGAGAGATCGCCGCGGATAAGCTAGTGGAAGTTGAGGTGGAGACACTGGACGAACTGCATCAGGCGCTGGCTGCCAGAGCCGATGTGGTGATGTTGGATAACTTCTCTCCCGCTGATATAGAAGCGCTATCGTCGCTGGATTTGGGCGAGACTAAGATTGAAGTGTCCGGGGATATTACCGAAGAGAAAATTAATGCCTACAGCCATGGGGCGGTGGACTTTATTTCATCTGGGAGTATTACTAAGCATATTCGTGCGGTGGATCTGTCGATGAGGCTGGTGGATTAGGGTTTTAGAAAGGCATAAAAAAAGGCTCCCGAGGGAGCCTTTTTTTATATCTTGTGTATCTGAAAAATAAATACCGATGGTTTCTTAACCTTGACAAGAACCAGGCAAATACTTGGAGGGCATTGGATTAGTACTAGTCGCCGGGCCACAGATCCAGCTTGCAATAGTACTACCGCCGTCTGTACTGCCAACCACAGCCGTAGTACCCGTTTGAATAGGCGTCAGTATAATAGTATTAGCAGTTGCCGATGTATCACCACCGAGGGTAGTCGCATTGCCTACCACCGTTATCACGCCATTTTCATCTACAGAGCGAGAAGCAACATACTTACTAACCGTAGTACCACATACCCCTTGCAACCTAGTGCCCATATCAGCGTTACTTGAAGTCTGAACAGCCTCTGTAACAGAAGTGCGGCAAGTTGATGCAGCCAAAATCACTTCAGAAGCCTTTGCTCTGACGGTGTAATCCTGATAAGCAGGCAATGCCACAGCCGCCAAAATACCAATAATCGCTACAACGATCATCAGCTCGATTAGGGTAAAACCACTTTGTTTTTTATTCGTCTTCATAGTTACTCTCCATTAAATTAAAAATTCGTTATTCCAATTAACTGGCAAATGACTTTGCACCCTAAGGGAATAGCAATTGCTGTGCCAAAAAACATTTATTCTTTACTTTCAATGACTTAGGTGTTTTGGGTTTTCTTGGAGCGAAAAATTTACGCTTTATTTCGTCCCGATTTAACATTGCCCTGTCAGTTTGTGACTTTTTTTGTCAGCCCAGATTAAGTTTTTCAATTTTTCTTTTTCACTCAGCTATGCTTTTAAAACCAGCTTTTAAAAAGAGCTATTAAAAAAAGCCCATAAAATTAGCCTCTTAGAAGGCACTGTTAAAAACCTGTCTTATAAGAAAAACAAAACAGCCTGCTATAGAAGTAGCATTTGCAGAGCAAGCCAACCAGCTATGCCAACTGTTTTTAAATAAACTGTTACCTGGTTCACAGAATATTTTTTGTTCTGTGGCGTTTGGCACGGCATAGATCAAAAAC
>CAWLBR010000012.1:0-29711 GCA_963855085.1 Gammaproteobacteria bacterium | reverse complement strand
CGATAAACAGGCCTGCGGCGATGCCCAGGGGCACTGGGTTGAGCAAGGCATCTATGGAAACACCAGTAAGGGATATACCGGCATTAGCAAAGGCGAATAGCGGCAGAATAGCGAAGGAGACCCAGGGATGGAGGGAGTGTTCCAGATGCGGAAGCATCTCGTGGCCGCTGTTATTTTTCAGTTTCAAGGGGATAAACCACGCTATAGCAAACCCGGCCAATGTGGCGTGGACGCCGGATTTCAGCACCGCGACCCAGACCACTGTGCCGACAATAATGTAGGCAGCTTGGCTTCTTACGGATAGGCGATTAAAGGCGAACAGGGTTAGCAAACCGGAGCCCGCCACGATCAGCGACAGGGTTGAGAGGTCACTGGAATAAAACAGCGCAATAATCATGATTGCGCCAATGTCGTCAAAAATAGCCACCGACAACAAAAAAAGTTTTAAAGATAGCGGAACGCGACTACCGAAAAGCGTAAACACACCCAAGGCAAAGGCTATATCGGTGGCCGAGGGAATCGCCCAGCCCTCGATGGCAACCGCATCCTGCCCATTGAACCAGAGATAGACCAGTGCTGGGGCCGCTATGCCTGCAACGGCCGCAATACCGGGCAATACCACCTGAGAGGGAGACGAGAGAGATCCTGTGAGCACTTCTCTTTTGATCTCAAGCCCAATCAAAAAGAAAAAGATCGCCATCAAACCGTCGTTAATCCACAGCAACAAAGGCTTGGCAATATTCAGGTCGCCGACACGAACCTGCACCGGAGTGGCCAAGAAGTCTTCATAAAATCCGACAAAGGGGCTGTTAGCCAGCACCATAGCGACGATTGTCATAAAGACCAGGAGCACGCCTCCGGCCGAATCATGACTCAGAAGTTTCTTAAATAGGTAAGGCAGTTGCCGGTGAATCATAATAGGTAAAATTACTTAGTGATTTAGAAGGCGCTAAATGTAGACGTCTTGATCAGTTCTGTAAATTCGAATAAAGTGCGCGATATGTTCGAATTTTACGAAGAGTCCAGAAGCTTATGACACCACTGAATTACAACCACCTCTATTACTTTTTTATCGTGGCTCGAGAGGGCAGCATTGCTAAGGCCAGCGCTAGCCTGCATCTCACTCCCCAGACTATTAGTGGCCAAATCACAAAGTTTGAGGCTCAAATCGGCGTCAATCTGTTCGACAGAAAAGGCAAAACCTTACAGCTATCAGATATGGGCCGCCTGATATACAGTCATGCTGAGGAGATATTTCAGCTCGGTGATGAACTGAGCAATGTGCTAAAAACTCAGCGCCCGATCTCATGGCAAACCCTGTCTGTAGGCATTACCGACGTGATTCCCAAGGTGTTGGCTCATCAGCTACTGAAACCGGCGCTAAAAATGAATGAATCCATCCGGCTGGTGTGTCACGAGGGGGATCAGATAAGCCTATTGGCGTCGTTAGCGGTTAATAAACTCGACTTAATTATCACCGATCAGCCATTGGAGCCCGGTGGACACATCAAAGCCTATACCCACCAAATTGCTGAGAGTGGCCTGACGTTTTTTGCCACCAAAGCGGTTGCCGCAGAATATAGGGACGGATTTCCCCAGTCTCTGTCATCTCAGCCATTTCTTATGCAAAGCAAAAAGTCGGCAGTTCGACAGCGTCTGATAATGTGGCTGGATAAGGTCGGGGTGACGCCTACTATAGTTGCGGAATTTGATGACAGCGCGCTGATGAAATCATTTGGCCAGGAAGGCTATGGTGTGTTTTCCGCGCCAACTATTATCGAGAAATATATTGCCTCGCAATATGCTGTGGAAATTATTGGTCGAGCGGAAGAGTGTATCGATCGCTATTATATTATTTCCCCAGAGCGGAAGATCAAACACCCGGCTGTTGTGGAGATCGTTAATTCTATTCCTCAATAACTAAAAGCCTGCCAATAGCGGCCGCTTCGTCACCCTGAGCGAAGCCGAAGAATCTCCTGCAAGCTGGTGAGATCACTCGTTGCTATGCTCTGTCGAGATGACAGAGTGGGGCTGGGCTGAAATGCCATGCTTCGGTGAGGCCGATAACAATGACCAAGTTGTCATCCTGAGCGAAGCCGAAGGATCTCCTGCAGGCTAGTTGAGGTCCCTCCACTAACTTCGCGATGAAAGTAGTCTGCCGTCGAGATAACAGTTTTTTACGATCGGGATAAAAGTCTTTGCCGCTGAGATAAGAATCTAACCTGATGGTTATAAAAAATGTCCCGCCGCAAATGAAGCGGGCGGGACATTGATACTGTTCTACTGCGGGTATAACAGCCTAAGACGCAATAGCTAGCTCTTCAACAGTCTCACTGTAAAACAGCTCCTCAAGCCTATCCCCTTCAGTCATCAAGTATTCGAAGGAGGCCAATGAGGCTTTCGAACCTTCTCCCATAGAAATAATAATCTGTTTATAGGGCACAGTAGTCACATCACCGCAGGCGAAAATACCAGCTTCAGATGTTTGGCATTTCTCATTGATCACCACCTCACCAAAGCGTGTTTTCTCAACCAGATCTCCCAAAAAGACACTATTGGGTATCAGGCCAATCTGGACAAAAATGCCATCCAGCTTGAGACTGTGTTCAGTATTGGTAGCGCGATCAATATATTCAATCGCTGAGACCTTGCCATTAGTGGCAGTGATCTCTTTGGTGGCGACATTTTTGTGAATCGTAATGTTGGGCTTGGCCATAGCCTTATCAACCAGTATTTGGTCGGCTTTAAGATCCGGCATAAACTCAAACACGTTAACCGATTTAACCATGCCCGCTAGATCCAATGCTGCCTCTATTCCAGAGTTACCGCCACCAATTACCGCAACGTCTTTGCCCTTAAAGAAGGGGCCGTCACAGTGAGGGCAGTAGGCAACGCCATTGCCGACATTCTCCTTTTCACCCGGTACACCCAGCTCGCGCCAATTGGCGCCAGTGGCAATAATCAGGGTTTTGGTGAAGATCTTTTCACCTGAGGAGAGAGTGACTGTCTTGATATCGCCACCCTCAACCTCTGTGACTCTAAGATATTCTTTAAAGGTAATTTCATATTCATTCATGTGCGATTGCAGAGCACCGGATAATTCTGGACCAGTGGTTTTAGTCACTGAGATAAAGTTCTCAATGCCCATGGTATCTTTTAACTGGCCGCCAATACGGTCAGCGATCAAAGTTACTTTTAAACCTTTACGGGCACTGTAAATCGCTGCACTGGCTCCTGCTGGGCCGCCGCCAATAATGGTCACGTCTTGCAGCGGCAGTGACGGTTGATCACTGCTGTTCAGCGTCGCTGGTGGTGCGCGTTGGATCAACTTGTCGATTAGCTGTGCGGTATCCACTTTACCGTTGGCAAACAGTTCGCCATTCAGATAGACGCTAGGCACACCTTGAATATCGCGCTCTTTAATCAGTGCCTGGTAGTGGCCGCCATCGACCATCTCGGTGCTGATGTTGGGGTTGAGCAGGGCAAACTGATTCAGTGACTGCACAACATCTGGGCAGTTGTGGCAGCTGAGGCTAATAAACACTTCAAAATGTAATGTTTCTTTGACGCCAGCAATAATATTTTTAACGCTGTCATCAAGCTTTAATGGGGTGCCAGAGGCATGCAATATGGCCAGTATCAACGAGTTAAATTCATGACCGCTGGGGATGCCTGAAAAACGAATTCCGGTATCTATGCCATCAGCTTGCATAAGAAAGCTGATTGGGCTGCGCAGCAAGCCATCCATATCTCGTTCTTCAAATTGAATATGCTCACTCTGCTTTGAGATGTCAGTTAGAAATGTCAACAGTTCCGCACGTTTGTCGTGCTCACCGGTTTGCAATACAAAGGTCACCGTTTTTTGCATAGTGGCGGTGTAGCCTTTGACAGCTTGTAAGATCTCATTGGTTAACATAGTGCGGTTCCTCTGGATAAAATTCGGATAACAATTAATGCGGCTAACAATTAATGCGGCTAACAATGGAGGTCAAAAATTAGGCCCTGAGAAAGAAAGCCTCAGGGCCTAATTTACTTGCCATTTAGGTTGCTAATGGACTTGTACAATAAAACAATCTTGCAACTACTTAGATCCAGAAAATGCTTAGATCTTGCCAACTAGGTCTAAAGAGGGAGCCAATGTGGCTTCGCCTTCTTTCCATGCAGCTGGACATACTTCACCTGGGTGAGCAGCAACATACTGGGCAGCTTTAACTTTGCGCATTAGGTCTTCTGCATCACGGCCAATACCTTCAGCAGTGATTTCCATTGCCTGAATGATGCCGTCTGGATCCACAACAAAAGTACCGCGATCTGCAAGGCCTTGACCTTCACGCATCACGTCGAAATTGCGGCAAAGCTCACCAGTTGGATCGCCAATCATGGTGTATTCGATTTTGCCGATAGTCTCTGAAGAGTCGTGCCATGCTTTGTGCGTAAAGTGAGTATCAGTAGAGACTGAGTAAACTTCCACACCACGTGACTGCAGTTCTGCATAGTGATCAGCAACATCGCCAAGCTCAGTTGGACAGACAAAGGTAAAGTCGGCTGGGTAAAAGAAAAATATCGACCACTTGCCAGCAATATCTTTTTCTGAGACTTCAACAAACTCGCCTGCTTTAAAAGCAGATGCATTGAAGGGTTTAACTTGGGTGTTAATAAGTGCCATGGTGGGCTCCTTGTTGGGGTTAGTGTTTTTGAGTTAGTGCCTAGTCAATGTCTCACCAGCGCTGTTTCCTAAACTCTGCGCGCAATATAAGGTGATTGAGTGGTTCGGTAAAGTAGATTGTTTGTATTGTTATGTTCTATTTAATAGATTACTGTGCTCTCAGTACAAATAATCTTTTATAACATGGCTAACTTCGGTGATATTTCCATGATTTCGACAAAACAACTTTCCTATGCTCTGGCAGTGGAGCGCTGCTTACACTTTAAGAAAGCCGCTGCTGATTGCAATATTAGCCAGTCGGCACTGAGCACAGCGCTGAGTGAGTTGGAGAAACAGTTGGGGTTGCAGATATTTGAGCGCGACAATAAAAAAGTGCTGGTAACACCCATGGGCCGCGACATATTAGATCGGGCACGGAGCATCATCTCTCAGGTCAATGAGTTGCAGCAGTTGGCGGACAACCAGCAGTTGCCCCTGAGCTTTCCCATTACTGTGGGTGTGATTCCGACCATTGCACCCTATCTTCTGCCGAAGCTTTTCCCCTTACTCGGCAAGCTTTATCCGGGCGCGCAGCTGACCATCGTCGAAGAGCAATCTCATGTATTGGTGGATATGGTCAAGCGCGGGGAGATCGATACCGCCGTGTTGGCAATGCCTTTTCCCTGTGACGGGCTGCTGAGTTTAGAATTTTGGCAGGAAGACTTTTACTGGATCGCTCTCAAAGGTGAAAAGCACACCAATCAAACGGAAATCACCAGTAATGAGTTAATTGATAGCCGCCTGATGCTGCTCAGTGAAGGGCACTGTCTTAAAGATCATATTCTCGCGGCCTGCAACTTTCCCGAACAGACGGCCAATCATGGCTTTGGGGCCACTAGCCTGCATACATTAGTGCAGATGGTGTTGGGTAATTTGGGAACCACCCTCATCCCAGAGATGGCGCTGGAGCAACTTACCCGCCAAAGTGATCAGCTTACTGCAGTGCATCTTAGTGAACCCAGTCCACACCGTAGCCTGTCGTTTATTATTCGACCCAATTACACCCGAATTGCCTGTGTTGAAGCGCTGATCAAACTCTGTAAGCAGGCGCTTTGAGCTCGCCAGTCTTCAATGGAATGTTTTTTACAGTCCTCAGATCTCCCGTAAGTTAACACCCAACTGCCGCAGATAGGTTGCAACTTCGAGGCTAAGCACCCCGCTAATACGTGCTTTTTCTGCAAGCTCCGTCGCTTTGCCAATCTGCCCTTGAGCCGCTAATGATACCGCTGCACCGAGCATCCATCGCGGCTCGTTGGGTCGCAGTTTTAAGGCCATCAAATAGGCCGTAGCCGACTCTTGATGACGCCCGAGACGCTGTGCTGCGTTGCCGCGAATCGCCCAGACATCAGCAAAACCAAACAATGCAGGCTCCAGACGCCGGAGCAATGCCAAAGCTGAACCAGGCTGGCCCAATATCAAATCCATGCGCGCCAGTTCACGGGCCAGAAGCACCAATTCCGAATGATCGGCAGAGGGTGTGCCCACTGGATTGGCACGCTCTGCAGCGGCTAATGCTTCGCGCAGCAGACCCATAGATGCCTGACGCGAGCCAGACTTCCAGAGGCTCTGTGCTTGAGCTAATGCTTCCAATACCGGTGACTGGGCCTGTTCGGGTTGAGGGGCGGCCTCTGTGGGGGTGGGAATCGGTACTGTTACTGCTACTGGGACAAAGGTAGGTGGCGTTTTATTGATTGGTTTCTGGCTGATTGGCACAGCCTGTTGTGCTCCAGCGGCATTGATTGGGTTTAATCTGCTAGTACTAGGCGTCACTGGCGTAGAGCTAAAGATAACGGGCCCTTGTCCTATCGCCACTTCTGGTTGTAGGCTCTCTGGCCTGACAGTTGCAGAAGGCGAACTGAGAGTCGTGACCGTCTCGACTCTTGATGTCAAAGGCGCAAGCTGCGAGATACTGGTCTCATCAGCTTGCGCTGATCCGATAGGGCTAGACGGCACAGTTACTAAAGTGGCCGCAACAGCAGGTTGATTGAGAGTGACGACTGGCTTGTCTGCTGGCACCTGTTGGTTCATCACACCGAGCGCGACAAGCTTCACCTCCTCTAGGTTGCGCGGCAGAAAGCCGTTTTCACTCAGATACCACCAGGGTCCTGCAGAACCGGCCAAGACGATCGCCGCAAACGCTAACAGGGCGCCAAGAGACAGACCGCCAGATCCAGTTTTACCGGAATCATTGACGATCACCGTGTTGCTTTCCATGTCCGTGCGCGGGGCCCCTGCTGAGGCTGGCTGTTCATCGGCGGATCGCCGACTGTCAATATCGCGTAACATTTTGTTAACTACACTCACCGTAGATCTCCGGGAAAAGTAATGTTTAAACAGTTTATTGGATGCCTTCGGGTCGCCTGATCTTTTGTAGCGCCAGACACCCTCCCATAGCCACCAGGGCGCTTCGCCGCGGACGCGAACGCGAACCCCCGGGGTGTCCGCAGCGGCCAAGCGCACATGGCGCAGGCTGACGCGACGCTGTTTTTCACCGTAGGCTAACATTAGACATTTATTGGCCAGCAGATTGACCAGACGTGGCACGCTGCCACTAAAGTGGGCTAATTCTTTTGCCGCGTTGAGATGAAATATTTGGCTGTCAGTGGCTTCGCCCAGAGCCGCCGTGGCTATCCGATGTTCAAGGTAAGCGGGAACACGATGGGGCCTCATGGGACCCAAATAGGCGCTAAAGGTGATACGTTGCAACAACTGACGAATCTCGGGGCGCGCGAGCTTTTCGTCTAGCTCAGGTTGCCCAAACAATACAAGCTGTAACAATTTTTGTTTTTCGGTCTCAAGATTTGACAGCAGACGCAGGCTCTCCATGGTACGCAAAGGCGCGGCCTGAGCTTCATCTATACAGACCACCACACGCCTTCCAGCCGCTGCATGCTCCAACAGACAGCTGCGCAGGGAATTAAAAACCTTGTCACGGTTTAGCGGTGGGGGCACTTCGACACCCAATTCCTGTAGCAATGCCATCAGCAGAGTGTCTGGCCCCAGAGACGGGTTGGGTATGTAGGCGGTGATACATTCGCCCTCCAACGTCTTCAGCAGCTGACGACATAGAATGGTCTTGCCGCAACCCACTTCACCGACAATTTTTAGAAAGCCTTCGCCATTGCGCAGCGCCACCAATAACATATTGAGTGCTGCCTGGGCCTCTTCATGGGGATAGAAAAAATCGGTATCCGGCGTGATCGAGAACGGCGCCTCACGCAGGTGAAAATGGCCTAGATAAATCACTTAGCAAACATCTTGGGTGTGGCATCGTCATCTGCGCCATCAATGCGAATCACCCGTGCCCGTGAATTCTCCATATCATCCAGCGCCGCTCTGGTGCGCAGGGTTTGGGCTTCCCAGTCCTCGGCGTTGCGAATGATGGTGGGCTTGATCAGAACCACTAGTTCTCGCTTTCGGCCCGAGCTGACTCGATTGCCCAGCAGTGCCGAGACCGTGCCCGGCATGCCAGAGGATCTGCGACTGGATTGCAGCTGCATCAATCCGCCAATAGCGACAATATTGCCATCCTGAATCCGCACCATAGTGTCGAATTCGTTAACTGCACTGGAGGCCAGTGGCAGCCGATAATTGCCCACCGTACCCAGATCGACTTCTTTGACCTTTTCAGAGACCGCGGTGACCGACGGCCGCACATGCAGCGTGATGTTGTTGGTACTATCAACCTGCGGGGTTACATCCAGTGAAATACCTGAGAAGAAAGGTGTCAGTGAGAGTGTCGGCAGAGCTGCACTCAAGTTATTGTTGCTGTTATTGTCTGTGCTAGTTCCCCCGCCCGATACATTGGTGACAAAAAACTCATCGGTGCCCACCTTGAGCAGAGCCTTCTGGTTATTCAGCGTCGCAATTCGTGGGCTGCTGAGGATCTGCACGCCACCGCGGGTCTCGAGAAAACCCAGCACCGCCTGAAAGCCATCGGCCGCCAGTGCTAGACCGAATAGCCCTGATGCAGCGGAGGGCAGTCCAACGCCTCCGGAGATCGCCGATGCGGCACCTGCGTTAAAACCGGACAGCCCCGACTGCACACCACTGACCAGAGAATTGCCCGTGGTATTGCCGCCAACCGACCCTAAGGCACCGCTTACACCGCCTCCGGATCCCAGGCCAGACCAGTCAATACCGCTTTGAAAACCGTCATTCAACTCAACTTCAACAATTTTCACCTCCAACATAACCTGACGCTCAACGGCAATCTGCGCCTCTTTGAGAAATCTGTCGACCTGGCGCAACTCATCAGGCATGGCTCGTACTACCATAATTCCAGCCTGTGGGCTGGTGGTCACGTTGCGCCCGACACCTCCGCGCAGCATGGATTCCACTGCATCGGTGAGCTCGCCCCAGAAGTCGGTGCGCGAGGAGGTCATTACTACACTGTTTTCATTTTGACTGTCAGAGGAGTCGTCTGAGCTGTTTCTTCTGGACGATCGATTTGAGTCACCTTGCAGCCCGCCGGAGGCGACCCGCAAACTACTGGAGCCTGTGCGTTCTGCGTAAGGATAGTTGATGGTGAAAATCCGCGTTTGCAGGCTTGGCGCGTAAACAGTGATGCGTCGACCCACCATTTTGAAATCGTAACCATAGACGTCGCGTATAGCCTCCAAAGTCTCCAGCACGGTAACGCCACGCAGGGTCAAGGATAAGCTGCCGGCCACATCTGGGTGCATCAACATGCTGTAGCGGGTATCGGCAACAATGGCCAAAAATACATCCCGGGCCGGTACATCGTTCACCAGCAGATCCAATTTTGGCTCAGGGAGTCTTTGTTGTATAGGAGGTGCTGGCTCTGCCAGCGCGTTACTGACACTTAAAGGTACAGCGACTGGATTGACTACTCTGGGCTCCGGTAAAACCGCACGAATAGCCTCGCCCACGTCAGGCGTTCGCAGTTCGCGGTCATTGGCACACCCAGTCAGCAGACTCAGGCAGACGGTAAGATACAGGCCTAATGTTGCGAAAGAGCGCGTAACTGCAATGGGCTCCTCGGCTGCGGTTTTGTTCATGTTAGGGCCTTTCTAGTCATGGAAATAAATGTCATGGTTGAGCTTTTCAACAAGGAGAGGCTAGGGCAGGATAGGTGCCATGCCTTTAGAGGATGGGGAACAGGATTAGTTGTCATGGGGTTGCCGTGCTCCGCTTTATGCCTGGATACTGCGATACTTTGCGCAATACTCCGCCGGTGCGTAGCCAGACTTCTGTTTCGGTAATACGTTCAATAAGCACTTCGCCAATTTTCTCGCCCTCGGCATAGAACAATCTATTGATGACTAAATGTGGCCGGCCGTTACGCACAATAATGGTCAGGGCATCAGCCTCAGTGCCTTGAAAGAGTCCAGTTGCGCTCGAGCCGGCTACCACTAACTCCTGTGGGGGCACAGTAGGATCACGGAGACTCTGTCCAGCAACTGGATCGGAGGCCAAAAACAATAAACTGACCATGACCGAGCCTATGACCGAGCCTATGACAGAGAGCAGCCCCAGTTTGGTCGTCATGCCTGATGGGTAATATGTCATCTTGGATACTCAGCTATCTCAAACAAATTCAGCGTTAAGGTTGTCGGCGGCTTGCCACTCTTCATTAGCATGCTCGTCCAATGTATATTGGGCAGTTGGCTCTCAAGTGCCTCGACGTATAGCATCAACTCCAGGTAGGGTCCAGACACAGTCAACTGCACATTCTGGCGTGTCATCCCAGCAGGCAAGACAGTGGTCTCCGTTTGGGCGCTGTTATCGATTGGCGAGTCGGGAGTCACTGTGGATTTGTGCAGCAGTACTAATCCTTCATAACGGCGCAAGACATCAAACAGGGCCTGAGTCAATGGAATCTGAGTTTGCAACGACTGTGCATTTTTAAGGGCTTGGTTGGTCAGATTGAGCATGATGTTAACGGCAGCAATTTGGTCGGCCAGCGCTTGATCGTCATCCATAGGCATCGCTTTGGCCTTTAAGTTATCGCCCATGGCTTGCAATTCATCCCCTTGCTTGAGGGCATCGTCGGTCAACTGTTTTAGCACTGCCTGTGCTGGCCACAACCAAAGCCAAAACACCAGCAGTAGGCAGACGCCAATAAAGGATAAAAACGACAACAGACGCAGGTGCAGTTCCCAGGCGTTGATACGCGAAGACCACAGATCCCAGATACTCAGCCACTGGCGTTTCATAGGGATACCGCGCTGGCAACCGACGGCGTGGACATCTGGCTGATCAAACTAAACGACCACATTGGGCGGGCATTATTGAGCGTCGCTGAGCTGGTATTCTCAAGATTGACGTCGGATAACCTTTGCCCTTCAAAAAGGGGGCTAGCAGAAAGTACCGCTACCCACTCGCCAAGTGCCGTTGGTCCAAGGGTAAAACCTCTGATCGTGAATTGCTCTGTACCGCCGATCATCTCCGTCACCCAAACCTGTGCGGGAATAGTCTCTGCGATCAGCCTCAGCCGTGCCCCATGTCCCCAGCCTGGGCTAAACCGGCCAAGTTGCCGCTGCCGTCCTATACTTTCCCGTTGCAGTAATTGGGCGCGACTGGCTTCAAGTTCACGCACCAAGGCAGAGCTTATCTCGCTGCCGGATTGTTTTAGCCTTATCTGTGCTTGCAGATTGTCGAGTTCTTGAGAGGTTAGTGTCATGGACTGCTTAACCTCTTCGCCTGCACTCTCGATGCTCGATAGCCAGTAGGTGCTGAAGCCGGCAATGACCAGCAGGCAAACAACTGCGGCCTGAAACATGGTCTGAGCCAAAAAATGACGCTGTTGCGTCGCCTGAAGTTGGTTAAGAAGATTGATTCCCTGGGGCATGAGGGTTGATGAGGCGCGAATCAGTATTCCCAGTAAAGGCAGGCAGAGTGCTTTTTCACTCTCGATTCCCTCATCGAATTCGGGAACCAGGGTGCTTACATCCATGGGTAAAACAGTCTGCCCGAAGGCCAGTGCAAACCGAGTGGATAATTCTTCACTGCGGTCGCCAGCGTAAACTCGGATTCCGTTAAGAGGCATGCTGGCCCATGAACGATTCCAGATATCCAGTGAACGTTGCACCTTCGACAGAAAGCCCTGCAATTTCGTCTCGGTTGCGCTGTCGTCCGAAATCTCTTCAGTCACTGGGGCAAAAGGTCGAATAGTATTGCTTGGCTCGGCAGTTGCCTGGTTACCAGGCTCCAAGGGCATCACCAATGACTCTTCTGGCAAATCATACTGCCCTGTGTAAAACAGTTGGCCATGGGCGCTAATGGTCAAAATCATTGAGTTCTGGCTTGATGATACCAATGCGGCAGTAGCACGGCCGTCTTCTTCAGCCAGGGCAGTCTGAAGATTGCACTGAGCAGTTTCCTGGACATCAATCAGGCTTATATGCCAGTGCATGGCTTCACCTAGCGCAAGTATATTCCTCATCAGGAGGTTGTCGGCGGCCACCACGAACAGCTGTCCGGACTGCTTTTCTTGCTGGCCACTGCCTACGCGCATAAGATCTAGGGTGACGTCGTCGAGGTTGTTGGTCAACAGACTCTTGATTTGATAAGGGACCGCTGAGCGCAACTCTTCATCCGGCACTGCCGGCGCATCCACTGTCAAAAATTGGTACTGCTCTGAGCGCAGCATAACCTCAGCGTTAAGGCGATTAAGTCCCAATGCCTGCAGTCGCTCAACAAATTCTTCGGTGCTATCTGTGCCCTGTGACTCGACGCCAGATTTGAGTAGTCGATGGCTTCCATCTGGGAGTGTTCGAGCGTGAATATAGGCCAAGGTCTGGTTCGACCAAGACAAAATTAATCGCTCATTTGAGGCTTTGCGTGCCCAGGGCCAGTGCATGTTTAGATGACGGCCTGGAAGAGAGGTATGGCCAGAGAAACTCGAATGTTAATCACGGGAGAGCTGATGTTCATAGCAGGCTGGCATTTTTATTATAATTGTCTACTACAGTAGAGTAATTCGCTATGCATGTTAGATTTTTAAGGGGCGTTTTGGAGCATAATTTAGCCTCTAAAAGGACCTTGATCACATAAGCTAGATCCACAGTCTTCGTGGCAGGTAAATTAGCTTGACCAGCCATGCAACTCAGCCGCCTCAGCTTAGTTGACGAACCCAATTGGAATCTCGTGGGTTTCAATAATTCTCACGCCCATAGATGATGGCCGAGCAGCTGGTCTGGGGGCGAATAAGTGGGCACACTCCTTCACCGGCACCGGCCCCTATGGTGTAAGTCGCTACTCCTGGCCCTTTACTGCCAAAACAGACTCCAGCACCCAGGGTCGCCGTAGTTCCCGCCGCCAGAACACCATTCACATAACCGGTGGCTCCAATGGTTACGGTCACGGCGGTGAGATCTCGATTCACATAGGCACCCGCACCCAGAGTCGCCGTCGTTGCTGTTAGGTTTCGATGCACAAAGGCACCTGCACCCATGGCTACCGTGAGCGCTGAGAGATTCAGGCAGACATAGGAATTTGCCCCCAGGGCCACTGTGGTTCCCGCCGTCAGGTTTCGACCCACGTAGGAACCCACACCCATAGCCACAGTGCTACCCGCCGTCATGTTTCGGACCACATAGGCGTCCACACCCAGCGCCACAGTGGTTCCCGCCGTCAGGTCTCCAGTCACGTAGGCCCCTACACCCAGGGCCACGGTAGAGGCCGAGATCAAATTGCCGTTGACCACACCGTTGACGCCCAGTGCAGCGGTAAACGCGTGGAGATCACCGGAGCCGGTAATGGTGACTATGTAGTCTGCGCCAACAGCAACGGCGTCGGTGTAAGTGGTAGGGCTCGAGGCGCAGGTGTAGGTCTTGCCGGAGAGCGTGCAGCCTGCTATGACGGCACCGCCAAAAGCAATGGCGGTGGCATGCACCGTTGCGCTGGCCATCAGCATGCAGAACATAGCGCCCATCAGGGCGGATTTAAGCTGACTCCAACCTTTGCGAACCGATTTCATTTGTTGACACTCCCGGACAGGCTACGCTCAATAAAGCCGACGTTGCCAGGCTGGTTTGCATTAGTGGCAACCGAGGTGAAAAAAAACAGTTTTTTGTTCTTGGCAATCGGCAAGCCCTCGGTAAATGCCTGCATGGTGCAGGTGAGGACCACAGTGAAGCCTCCGTCAAATACAGCCGTACCGCCGGGCAAATTAGTGGGCGAAGCCGGGCAGGCTGCCGTTGCAATGGGCTGACGTATGACGTATCCCATGGCCCACTCCAAGCCGCCACGGGCGGCCCAATATGCCTTGGAACCCAAGACATCTTGCGCCGAGGTCAATTGTTGGGTTTTCGAAAAGGTGAGCATGTAGCCGCCCATGGCTGTTAGAACCAGCAACAGAAATAGCGCCATGATAGTGGTGAAACCACGCTCCAATGAGCGAATGCCCGTCATGGTGTGTTGTTCACATAGACTTGCATGTAAAGGCTCACTGATTCGTCGCTGTCAGTGAGAGTAATACTTAGCTGCGCCGGTGCATTTTGCTGTAAATCTGAGACGTCGTGAACAAAGCTGCAGGCGCTTACATTACTGGCCAGAATGGGACCAGTCGCTGGGCAGTCGCTATCCCCAAATGGCCTGACGGTGCGCCGTAACTTGCCCTCATCGTCGCACACATAGGCGACCACGTTTTCGTCCGCTGGAATAACGTGAAAGCGTTTACCGCCGGAGGCTAGGGGGAATAACTTAGGAACAATGGTGATGACCGTCTCAAGACCATCCACCACAGCCACAACCGGCGACGTATTTTCTGCCAAATAGGCGTCGGCGCCGGGAACACCCAGGTTATAAACTGCAACCAGGTCATTGACTTGAATTTGCTGGTCTTCTAATAGGTCGCTGTTGCGCCCGATCATATTGAAGCTGCTATCCAGCGCCACAAAATTCAGAATATTGCCGTAGGCGGCTAGGCCAACGGCACCGCGGTAGCGGCCGCCCATTTTGGTGGGAATCAGTTCAAGGCACTGGGCGTCAGGATAGGGGATGCGCACGCTGTTAGGCAGAGCTTTACGAATGTCCCGCGCCATACGCCGTACCGCCGTATCCGCTGTGTCGCTTAAGGCAGCTCGCCTAAGACTGTCGAAGTATCCATCCACCGGGGCTTTTACGAAAACCGCAACTGTGGCGCTGATCACGGCGATAATGGCGATCACGATAACCATTTCAAGTAGGCTGGAGCCCTGCTGATTACGTGGTGATGGCATGGCTAGTAGTCCGCCCTGTAGCCTGACAGGGAAATGACCTGACCGCGACCGGTGACTGTCACAGTCACTTTTTTCATCGGTACTAGACTAGCGCCGTCGAGATCGTTGGTCACAACAGTAATGGTTGTCTCATAACTGTCTAGCGCCTCTGGCCAATCGGTGAAAATGGACTCAGTCGTGCCGTTATAGTCATCTACATCGTCCATGGTGGCACGGGTGGTTTCATTGCCCGGCACGCCAAGCGGATCCGTATCTGCGTATTCCTTTTGCAAAACCTCGTCCAGAATTGACTCCGCCAGGACCAATGCCTGCTTGCGGATCATCGGGTCGGTCGAGGATTGAACAGTCATATTCATAACCGCTAGAATCCCGGCTAGCCCAACACTTGTCACCAAAATAAAGAGCACCAGTTCTAGCAGTAAGTAGCCGCGTTGGTTGGCCTTATTCATGGACATAGCCAGTGATCGTTTCAATAGTGATGCTCTTGGACGCGTTGGCTACCTGAATGGTTTGAGTGGCCGCGAGAGAACCGGACCCATCTACCGGCTGTCCGAGTCCGTCAAAGTTAAAATTATTAGGTGGGGTGCTGTATGCCACATCGGACTGAGCGGTAATTGATGCGATTGGATTACTGCCCCCGGCCGGGCCATGCAAGTCCTGGCTACAGGTTGACGTGGCCGCTGTTTCCGCAATGCGCAGAGAGGCACCTTCGCTGCCGGAAAATTCCACGCACACCCTGCGCCGCTGAGCAATGGCCGACTTCTGCGCATAGCGCAACAGCGCCAGAGTTTCATCGTGAAAACCGCGTGTGTAGAAAGCGTTACTGTCAACAGAAGTGGGGAGAATAGAGACCGACAGGACGCCGAGAATACCAATAACCACCACCAACTCGAGCAAAGTAAAGCCGAGCTGAGGCGGTTTCTTACGGGCTGGCAAACGCATCGCATTGAACCTGCATTGATAAACGGGTTTGCCTGACGTGTGCGCCAATATGAATATTGACATAACTGCTGGCAACATCAACGCCTAGGCAAGGACGTCTCGGTGTGAGACTAAGACGTCCGATGGCCTTACTGCAGTTAATAGCTGGTGTGACAAAAAGCGCAAAGGCTAGATTTGCTGGTTCGTCAAGCAATTATCGGCACGAACAAAGCCAGAATTCCCATCAGTTGCCACAAAGGCGTTATCGAGGCTGAGCGTGGGGCTCGCGACGCCACACTGCGTTACAGCCGCGGCTTCAGTGTCAAACTGCGCATCGGTAGCCGTGAAGTAAACTTTAAATGACTGTGAGGCAATTGGCTTCGAGGTGGTATATAAAATGCAGTCATTCGTAGCTGTTTTTATAAGAGGAGTCTGGGCAGTCGCACCATCAGGGTTTTCTAATGTAAAGTCGGCATCCAAACCTCCTCCTCCCAGCCCGGCGGCCACATCCTCACATTTGGCCACTGTAAAACCTTTAGTGTACCCACCAGCTTGACGCTTAGCATAGTTGGTCGCTGAGCCAGCAGCCAGCGAACCGGCCACCTGAAGTAATGCAGTATCGCGAGCGTTGCCACCCACGTCCACCAGCTTGGGTACAGCGACGGCGCCTAAGACGCCTACGACCGCAACCACGACAACTAGTTCAACCAGAGTGAAACCGCTAGAACGGCGCTGTCCGTTAGACTTACGTAATAAATTTTTCATATCGACTCCTTTAAAGCACTCTTTGCGTCAGCCACAGCTGCTAGTCACATCTAGCTGGCTGCATCTAACAACACTCAACATGCTTAGATTAAATTATAAATACTAAAATACATTGGCCATATAACATCACTAGATCTTACAACTCATTCGCCAGTGTTGGATAAAGCACAAACAGACTTTCAAGCTGAGGAGGCTCTTTCGTATACAGGTAGCAATCTTCGATTATGCCTGCAGCAAAAGTACCTGTGCCCTGAGCCGTGTTATCGCTGCCTGCGGTAAAAGTGTAGATAAGAGGGTCGAGGTCATTCGCAAGCGTATCTTCTGCTGAGGCGCAAGTTAGTGTCGGCACACCTCCATCCTGTCCCTCGGCTGCGCGCTTAGTGAAGTTACCTACGGAGCCAGCACCCAGTTGGGCGGCTACCGCATCCAATGAGGTCTGTCGCGCACTCTTACCTACATCTAAAAGCTTGGGTGTTGCGACAGCAGCTAATACGCCGACGATTGAAACCACAACAACTAATTCGACCAGGGTGAAACCGCTAGAACGGCGCTGTCCTTTAAACTTGCGTAATAATTTTTGCATCTCAACTCCAAATAAAAAATATATTTCTAGAAGGCGCCACGCTGGCACTCCCCTCATTTCGCGATTGAAACATAAGTAATTCACCACATATGCATAGATTTGAATATTTATCAATATTCAAAATCCGTACAAATTCCCTTTACTTTATAGTGGATATATTGCTATTTATACTTTATATATTTTGTTTTTTTAATAATTTACTAGTAAAAATAATAACAATTATTTACTAAATTCAGTTAGTATTTCAGCTGCATTACATTTTATATGGAGTCTAACTCTGGATCTAAAGTACCAATTTTATTAGCTTTTATGGTAGAAATTAAATTTCAGTTAGATTGTTAGTCATTAAAAAAATAATTCGCTTTGTAGTATTATTTTTTATATAAAAATAAGCGTTAAAAATTTCAATGAGCCTTTTAGGAGCTATTCATATACTAGGTCAGCCTCCCTTTAGGTCGACAATCAATTCTTTTAGCCGCAGGGGATTATCCACTCTGGAAGGTTAAGATGGCTCCTTTGGCGTCTGGCCTGGTTCGCGAGTTTTCTAGCGCTTGACCACTTCTATGTGCCGCCTACTGCCCCGCCTAGGTCCCACATGGGCAAATAGACGCCGAGCGCCAGCAGAAGCACCATCGCTCCTATAAAGACCACCAAAATAGGCTCGATGGCCGCGGTCATGGCTTTGATGCTGTAGTCAGTTTCGCGCTCATACATGTCCGCAAGCTCAATTAGCATCTCATCGAGCTGGCCGGACTCTTCACCCACTGCGATCATTTGTAGCGCCACTGGCTCGAATATGCCCGTGGCATCAGAGCAGAAAGCGATGCTCTTGCCGCGTTCAATTCCTTGACGCATCTTTCTAATGCGTCCACCGACATAAGTGTTGTTCACTGTTTCAGCCACCAATGAAAGGGACTGCACTAGCGGTACGCCGCTCTGGTTAGAGAGGGCCAAGCCGTGTGCAAAGCGGGCCAGGGTGGATTTCAGGATGATATCGCCGATGATGGGTAATCTGATTTTAAGGCGGTCCCAGTAATAGCAGCCCACAGGCGTGCGTAAAACGCCTTTAACTGATAGCCATATAGCAACAGCCAGGAAAAGTAGCAATGGCCACCAGGACACCATCAGCTCGGAGAAGGTGAGCAATCCGCGAGTGATAATGGGTAGGTCTGCTTCGAGCCCATCATAGACTTCGGAAAATCCAGGCATTACGAAAACATTAATGACGACCAATGCAGTTGCCAGAGCACCCATGACGTACATGGGGTAGCGTATGGCCTGTTTGATACGTCCTCTGACATCATGTTCGAAGGCAATGTGGGCATGCATGCGCAAAAACACCTCAGTAAGCCTGCCTGTCATTTCACCGCTTTTAACCATAGAGACATAAAAGGAGCCAAACACCTTGGGGTGGGTATCGATCGCCGTGGACAAATTTTTCCCCTGTTGCAGATTGAAGAAAATATCGTTTAGCACATCTAGCATGGCGGGTTTCACCGCCGAAAACTTCAACGCTTCGAGGCCGCGCATGATAGGCACACCGGCTTTGCTGAGGGTGTACATCTGGCGTGTGAACATCAGAAGATCTTCGGTCAAAATGGGTTTTTGGCTGGCTAGAGCTACCCATTTGTCTAGGCGGCTTAAATAGCTTTTCACCCGGGTTAGCCAGCTGGCTGTGCCGCTATGAGTCTTTGCTCCGGAGGCGGCAATGTGAATAGGCACCACGGCCATAGCTTGCAGTTGGTCAACCGCGTCGCCTTCACTGACGGCTTCGAGCTGACCTTCGACCACCTGACCGCCGGCATTGCGACCACGCCAAGCATAATTTGCTGGGGAGCTCATGAGTCTTGGCCCGTGTCGAAACCAACCCGCAGCGCCTCGGCCAGAGAGGTTCGTCCCTGACGCACCAATTCTAAGGCATGATCGGCCAGGGTGTGCCCAGCCATGCGCTGGCGCGCGGCCTCCACAAAAGCCGTCGGATCTGAATGAGATGCGGCTAAAACTAAGACAGCATCCATTTCAAGCCATTCGTAGACGCCTTGCCGGCCTAGATAACCACTGCCATTACAGGCTAAACAGCCATGGCCACCCTTGGGTGATAGTGAATCGCCGGGTTTAAGCATTGCGTTCAACCACACCTGTTCCTGTGCACTGGCAACTCTGGGCTCAATACATTCCAGGCAATTGAGGCGCACCAAACGCTGGGCGATAACGGCTTGCAAGGATGTGGCCACCATAAAGGGTTGCACAGCCATATCCAACAGCCGAAAGGGCGTACTCATGGCGTCCCTAGTGTGCAGGGTAGATAACACCAAATGACCTGTCATAGCAGAGCGCAGGCAAATTTCTGCTGTTTCGTCGTCGCGGATTTCACCCACCAGAAGAATGTCTGGATCTTGACGTAAAATAGACCGCAAGGCACGGGCAAAGGTCAGGTCGATCTTTTCGTTGACCTCGACTTGGGTGATACCGGGCACTCGGTATTCCACCGGATCTTCGACACTGATAATTTTCAAACCTACATCATTAATTTCAAGCAACGCCGCATGCAGGGTGGTGCTTTTTCCAGAACCTGTAGGCCCAGTAACCAACACCAGTCCGAGATTGCGCGTCAATACTTTGCGAAAGCGCTTGAGCATGACTTCTGGCATACCCAGATCATCTAGACCGCGGATGCCTAAATCCTGATTGAGAAGACGCATCACCACGGACTGACCGTAAATAGTTGGCAGCGTGGACAGGCGCACATCAATGGTGTGATCATTGAGGCGTACCCTGAAACTGCCATCCTGGGGCAGGCGCTTTTCAGAGATATCAAGCCCGGCCATCAGCTTGAGGCGCTGGGTCAACGCACCACCACTGCGATTGTCTGCGAGCATTTGGATTTGTAACACGCCATCCATGCGCACACGAATCTGCAAGCCGGCTTCCTGGGGCTCTATATGGACATCGGAAGCGCCCATACGCACAGCGGACTCAAACAGCGATAGCAGCAAGCGCGCCACAGCCGTACCTTCCAAGCCGAGGGTCGCTGTCAGCTCATCAAAGTCAACCTCACCACTTAGGTCCTCCGCCAATGCTTCGGCATGTTCAGCATGTTCGCAGGCTTTATCGTCCTCTATATAAAGCCTATCAAGTGCCAGTGACAACTCCTGTGCCGGCACTTCGGCAATGGTAATCGGGCGTCTAAGTAGCAGGCTCAGTTCATCAATGGCCGACAGGTCCAGCGGTTCGGCAACAGCCACCCGCAAAATATCGTCTTTTTCGTCTAGCACCAGAGCGCACAAACGTCGCACCACAGGTTCGGGTAGTAGCTTGACCAAGTCGGTGCGAAAGGAGAAATCTTCAAGACTGACAAAGGGAATGTGTAATTTGCGTGCGACTATAGCGGCCAACAGCCCATCGGCGACAAAGTCATTGGCCACTAGAAGCTGGCCCAGCTGGCTGCCAGTTTGTTGCTGTAATGTTAGCGTTTGCTGAAGCTGATCTTGGGAGATAAGACTCTGCTCTACCAGGACTTCGCCGAGCTTCGTCTCATTGACTTGGCTGAGCGTTATAGCTCCAGGCTTCATTTGTGCGATTGTGGTAGGCATTGCTGCTGTCATATCTATGAGCCCTTCCGAGCTTTCAAAAACGAGTGGAAAATGGCCTGGATTTTGAGGCGGCTTAAATGCCGTATTAAACTGCTCCCATGGCGCAAGTCCGTTCTTTAACGGCTCTGCCGATAAAGGTATTTGTGGAGTTGGCGCGTCGGGCTGATATTGTGATGGAGAGATAATTGACAGTGAGGTGGGTTTTTTATTCTATCTGTTTAAGTCCACACTTGGTTCATTACCTGTAGTGAGTCCTTTTCACAAAATCCTAATACCCTTATCGACATAGTATAGATAACCTCTATGCATGCTCGCATTTTATAGGCCCTTCTAGATTTGCCTCAAAGCTGTAGTTCAGTTGTGCCGGTACTGATCCGAGTTTTTCCGTGGGTATGGTTTTTGGACTTGGTGATGGTTCAAGTACAGAGTCGGGTTTAGTGGGCTTATTAGAGTTAGGGAGAGGGTGCTGCTAAATGCTGTTGGTGTTTTGTGGTACCAGAGAAGTTGGTGTCATATAGAGTAGGGCTAGGCAAATACGCTTCAGGCTCCGTAGCTCGGAGAGGAGTTGATAAAAACAGCCTTTGGGCTGTTTTGACCCCTACGGGGCTTATTGCCAGGGATGCATGTATGCAGATTTTGCCGGAGCAAAAAAATCTGTTCTCGTCCAAAATCTGCAGTGGGCAGTGATTGTGAACCTCGTAACGGTTCAAGTCCCGGTTGGTCTTCAATGCGACTAGGAGGAGGGGCTAGCGAGGTTTTTCTTTAGTGTTACAGGTGCCTAGCCAAGGGGATAATGAGTTCTCATGGGCACCACAACAGCAATAAACCCACGCCACAAGTCACATTAATACAACCTTAACATTACGAATTAATACTAAAGTGGTCACTTTGGTGGTCACTACTACAATCCCCAAAACGTTATGGGCCCCGGGGTACCTTTTACTCAGCTTTGGATTTGCTATTCTTTATTCTGGCGATGTCGTTTCTTGTAATGCACCCACTTCTAACATTGGTGCGGCATCTAAGTTTTCTGCGTCCATCATGTATGCAATACGCTGCATAGTGGAAACCAACTGGGTTTGCTCCCATTCTTTAAGTTTTTCGAAGCGAACAATAAAGTGCGCTTGTAGTGGCCGAGGCGCAGCTATGACAGTGGCCTTTCCTTGTTCAGTAAGGTGTAACCCAACTCTTCGCTTATCTGTCACTGAGCGCTCGCGGATGACATAGTTACGTGCCTCAAGTCGATCTAAAATGCTGGTCACTGTGGCAGAACTAAGATTAATACTTTGCGCTATATCTTTGACCATACAGCCGTCATGTTGATCAATCTCCTTTAGGACAATTAGCTGAGGGCTGGTAAGCCCACTTTCTTTAGATAGCTTCTTTGAATAAAGGTCGATGGCTCGGGTGACCTTTCTCAATGAAACCAATAACTCTTCATATTTTTGCATAACACTTCCCTATAGACATCTTTAAAAGCCAGCTGATAAGTCTACTTTCATCGCCAAGTAAACTTCGCCTAATGTATGAGTAATTACCCTAGAGTTCAATTTTATATTAAGACTTATTTGCTTAGTAAGCCTCCAAAAAGTATTCAACACTAACTAATTGCTAACGATTAAGTGCCTATTATACATGCATAATGTAGATTTTTAGACAGATAATGGTTAGTATGCGAACCATTATTTTGTAGGCTGCTATTCAGCTAAACATTTGCATAGGTTAAATATCCCGTTTTTAGTGTAATCAGAGCTCTTCCATTCAATAGCCAGCAGCACAGTTGGTAGCGGAGCTCAGAGGCAGTAAACCAACTCCCTCGAGAGATCAAACCATAGCACTTGAGTTTGTTGTAGCAGAATAAATAAGCAATACAGGCACTCATGCCTTCATTAAAAATAAAAGCGTTCAATGACGCAGGGTACATAATTAATTACATGAATAAATTAGGTTGGAAACGTATCGTTATCAAAGTAGGTAGTGCCTTGATTGCACCCCATGGAAAAGGCTGCAGTATTTTGTACTTATCAAGTATTGCGAAATTTATTGTGAGCTGCCGCAATCAAGGTATTGAAGTGGTATTAGTTTCCTCTGGCTCGGTTGCGGCAGGCGCATATATCTTCCCAGATGAGTTACAAAAAACAATTGCAATTAAAAAAGCCATGGCTGCTGCAGGACAAACTGAGATGATAGCCACTTGGAATAAATTATTTGATTTTCCAACGGCGCAAATGCTACTGACACGTTGTGACTTACGTGACCGAGAGCGTTACGTAAGTGTCAGGAATACAATCTTTACGCTGTTGGAACACGGTGTGCTGCCAATTGTTAATGAGAACGACACAATAATAACTGACAAGCTAAAAGTGGGAGATAACGATAACTTGTCTGCCATAGTAGCTGCCGCCGCGGATGCTGATGCGCTGATTATTTGTTCTGACATTGATGGTTTGTATAATAAAAATCCACATAAATATGATGATGCGGTTCTTTTACCAAAAGTGACTAAAATTAATGCTGAAATCTATGCTATGGCCGAGGGTGCCACCAGTGCGGTAGGTACAGGTGGAATGTTAACGAAAGTACAGGCAGCTGAAAAAGCTACCTTGCATGGAATAGACACCTATATAGTCAATGGTTTCACAGAGTCGTCATTTGATATGCTGTTAGAAGGTAAAAACTCAGGCACCCACTTTTCCTCAGACCCTTCTCCTATGAAAGAACATTTACACTGGATGACACATACCTCGACAGCTCGAGGGGAAATGATTGTAGAAGATGATTTTGCAGCCAAACTAGACGCCAATAGCGAACAGCTTACCAGTGACGACTTGGTTGAGGTTAAAGGTGATTTTTTAGCAGGCGATACAATATTGGTTCGCAAGCATGACGGTACTAAATTAGCGAAAGCCAGATCAAACTACAGCAGTTGTTTATTAAATTTCATTACTAATCAAGAAGATGAGAGCTTTGCTAGCGATTTTCAAGAACAAACGGGTCCCATTATTTCAGATAAAAATGTCGCTTTGCTGGAGAGCCTATGAGCATTATAAAAACCTTAACATTAGGCGCGGTTAAAGCATCCAAAACATTAGCTACTCTAGAAGAGTCAATTAAAAACCAAGTTTTGATTGCTATGGCGACTGCATTGCGTGAGAAAACGCAATGCATCCTTACAGCGAACGAACAAGATTTGACTCAGGCGAGACAAAATTCTCTGAGCGGTTCGATGATCGACAGACTCACCTTAAATGCTGAAAGAATTGAATCAATGGCATCTGGAATTGAGGTGATTGCTAGTTTGGCCGATCCAGTCGGTGCTGAAAGAGTGGTAAGCGAACGCCCTAATGGTTTGCAAATTCGTAAGATGCGCGTACCTCTTGGTGTTGTCTGCATGATTTTTGAAGCACGACCTAATGTGACTGCCGATGCAGGAGCTCTTTGTTTTAAATCAGGCAATGCGGTTATTTTGCGTGGTGGCAAAGAGGCGTTAAATTCTAGCTTAGCGATCGCACAAGTTTTGCAAGATGTGTTAGTGAAATTTGGTTTGCCCAAAGAGCTAATTACTGTGATTCCTGACCCTAGCCGTGATTTGATGTTTGAATTGATACAACAGCGCGGCAGTATCGATGTGATTATTCCAAGAGGTGGTGAAGGATTGATTAACTTCGTGACTGATAACAGTAAAATACCTGTTATTCAGCATTTTAAGGGTGTATGCCATCTTTACATAGATAAAGACGCTGATCTAAATGTTGCGATGGATTTGTTAGTAAACGGTAAAACTCACAGGACTGGCGTGTGTAATGCGACTGAATGCCTACTGGTAGACAGATCAATTGCCTTAGAATTTTTACCTAAGGTTGCTCAAAAACTTAGTGAAAAACAGGTAAAAGTAAATGCCTGTGCCGATTCCAGTCAATATTTTAACGATGCCACAGTTTTAGCGGTGGCCGATTTTGGTCAAGAATACCTAGACCTAGAAATAGCTGTGCGAATTGTTGATGGTGCTGATGAGGCAATGGCACATATTGATAGGTTTGGTAGTCATCATACCGAGGTTATCTGTACCAAAAACGAACTAACTGCTAGATGTTTTCAGCGTTCTGTCGATGCGTCTGTGGTGATGGTAAACGCATCGTCACGTTTCGCTGATGGTAGTGAACTTGGATTAGGTGCCGAAATTGGTATCGCAACAACCAAGCTCCATGCCTACGGCCCAATGGGCTTAGAATCACTAACAACTGAGAAATACTTGGTTATGGGCGATGGACAAATACGTGTTTAATTAACAAATTATATAAAGTGGTTTACGCTAGACCCTATCATTAACGTGGTTGCTAGCTTATCGAAACCTGGTGTCTCGGCAAACGCTCTACACTTCCTGAATCTCTCTCTCTCTCTCTCTCGCTCGCTCGGTATCTCCTGTCCCGACCTAGCGGGACGCAAGGCTAAGCAATTCCGACACATGTGAAACGTCTGCTGAGTGACTCTGGTGCGACCTAACATTTGCGCCAGCTCTATAATGTGCTGCTGATGGTTGAGTATCTACAATTTGCAGAAATCCCAATCTTCGATAGAGAGAGGGTGCTGCCGAAGTTTTTCTTTAGTCTTAATGGTGCCCAGGAGATTCATTCATTGCCTTGGGTAGGCATTAGCAACACCCTTGAGCCTTGTTTTTATTGATGTTGACAGCCCTTCAGTTCATTGTCAAAGGCACATCCACGTCTACCATTTTGTCTACCATCAGACTGACACAAGGCGCCCCTTGAGTAATTCTGTACCTGATAATCCTTTAGAGGGGGCGGGAGGGGTCTTTTGTTATTCGGTATTGTTACTGTACCTGCATGGATACATTAAAGGTGGGTTTGCAAAAGTAGCTTGGTGTCGTGTTATACGATATCGGATAGGTTGTGGCGGCCACTCATGCTATTCTCTGCCGCAAATACACGGATAAGAATTAATTATGAACCACTTTAAAGCATCGGCCCTAGTAATCTCATTCGCCACACTACTCTTACTTGGAGGCTGCGGCGGAAGTTCCAATAAGGACGTCACAATCCCCGTGATTAGTTTGGAGGGTGCTGTCAGTGTCAGCCTAGAGGCTGGAACGGGCTACACCGATGCCGGAGCGATAGCGACTGATAATATTGACGGGTCGATTACCAGTAGCATTGTTACGGTTAATCCCGTTGATATAGACACAGTGGGTACCTACACAGTCACCTATAACGTAAGTGATGCAGCGGGTAATGCAGCAACAGCTGTAACACGCACGGTTGTTGTGTCTGATACCACAGCGCCAGTGATTAACTTACTCGGGGCTGTCAGTGTCAGCCTAGAGGCTGGAACGGGCTACACCGATGCCGGAGCGATAGCGACTGATAATATTGACGGGTCGATTACCAGTAGCATTGTTACGGTTAATCCCGTTGATATAGATACAGTGGGTACCTACACCGTCACCTATAACGTAAGTGATGCAGCGGGTAATGCAGCAACAGCTGTAACACGCACAGTTGTGATTGTTGAACCGGTTTTGACAGGCTACTTCACCGATAGTGCCGTTGAAGGGCTGACTTACACAACTGACACTCAGTCAGGAGTGACAAATCTAAACGGTGCCTTTACTTACCAAGCCGGTGAAACAGTTGTGTTTTCTATAGGTGATTTCATGCTTGGAGAAAGTGCGGCTGCGACGCCAAAAATGACACCTCTTAATTTAATACCTGATGCATTCTTGCCAACAACAAGAAATGAGCTTTCACCTCTTTTGAGAAACAAAACAATCAATACAGCAGAGGTTATTGCCTTTAGAAAACTGAGTAATATGCTCACGTTTTTGCAGGCACTGGATTATGACAAAGACGCGAGTAATGGCATTACTATCGCTGATGGTATGGGTATCGTTCTTGAGGGTGTAAGCATTGACTTTGCTGCAGAATTGACAGAGTTCAAAGAGGCTCTTTCTTTGAGACGAATTATGAGTGCAGCAGTGACACAGAACTTAATCAGCACAGGTTTTATTAAGAAGCCGGGGCAAGCCTTAAACCACTTCTATCAGGCGCAGGAAATAAGTCATTCCTTTAAAGCACGTGCGAGCACAAGCGAAGATTCCAATGTTGACGGCGATGCTGACTCAATCACAACTTATACCTACGATGCTGATGGCAATCAGTTGACCGAAAGCGAATACACTAACGGTGACGGCGATGCTGATTCAATCACAACTTATACCTACGATACTGATGGCAATCAGCTGACCAAAAGCGAAGACACTAACGGTGACGGCGGTGCTGACTCAATCAAAATTTATGCCTATGATGCCGATGGCAATCAGTTGACCAGAAGCCGAGACGAAAACGCTGACGATAATGCTATCGAATATCTCAATCGTACTTATAACAGCGATGGCAACCTTTTGGGGGGAAGCGAAGATTATGACGCTGACGGAACTGCCGATTTTATCGAAACCTACACCTATGATGCCAATGGTATTATGTTGACCAGTAGCTACTGCGAACCTGATGAGCGCGATTTTTGCCAAACCGAAACCTACACCTATGATGCCGATGGCAATCGGGTGAGAGAGAGCCTAGACACTAACGGTGACAGTGTTGCTAATCGTATCACCACCTATACCTATGATGCCGAAGGCAATTGGTTGACCGCTAGCTATGACAATGGCAATGACGGCGTTATTGACTCAATCACAACCCGCACCTATGACACCGATGGCAATATGTTAACTCTGAGCTATAACAATGTAACCTACACCTATACCTATGACGCCGATGGCAATTGGCTGACCTATTATTACAACAATCGCGTCAACGACGATTCTTACGAAGTGGACTCCTACACCTATGATGCAAATGACAACCTTCTGACCAGAAGTCGATATCCCGTTGCCGTTGACGGCCGAGATAGTAAAATTATTACCAATACCTATGATGCCGATGGCAATCAGCTGACCTTTCGCTCTGACGAAAACGCTGACGGCAATACCGATTTAATCGAAACCTATACATATTTAGGTTCAAGTATCGCGCATAATATCGAGGACTTATTTAATATCATGGACGATTTGAGACCTTAGTAGAGTTAATTTTTGGTATAGACCATAAGCCCTAAAGCCCTTGTATTCATGCTGCTACAAGGGCTTTCTGGTTCTCACCCCTTTATTTTCAGTCACATCTTTTGTCGCCTCTGTAAGTCTTAGAGGAGGCGGGAGGGGTCTTTTGTTATTCGGTGTTATTACTGTTCCTGCCCAGATACTTTAGAAGCCCATTTCAAAAAAGATGCTCATTAGCAGCATATACCCATCCTTGAATAACTCCGCCTGTTCTATATAGTTGATGCATTAATTAACTAAGGTTAATGCTATATGAGACTAATTCTGATTCTTTCCTTCTTATTAATGTCCTGCTCCCCTGTCGAGGTGACGTCAGAAAAAATAGTGTACAGGGATGAGGTTGCCTACTTGGTTAATACTCAAAAACCTTTCACAGGTAATGTTGTGGATTTCCATGATAACGGTCAATTGCAATACAGCTTCTCCTTCAAAGATGGGAAAGTTGATGGAACCCCTAAGGAGTATTCCAAAAATGGTCGATTACTCATAATGAATCGCACCCACTAAGCTAGACACTCAGTTGCTTCTCAAAATAGTTATTTTCGAACTCTGCCGGTGACAGGTCATCATTGTAACCATGTCGTCGAACGGAGTTATAGAACATCTCGATATAATTAAAAATATCAGCCCGCCCTTCATCGCGTGTTGCGTAAACTTTTCGACGAATACGCTCACGTTTTAGTAACCCAAAAAATGTTTCGGCACAGGCATTATCCCAACAATTACCGCGTCGACTCATGCTCGCCGTTAAGTTGTTAGCCTTGAGCATACTGCGCCAATCATAGCTGGTGTATTGACAACCTTGATCCGAATGCACAATCACTTCTTGCTTCGGGTTTCGACGCCAACACGCCATAGTCAGTGCATCTAGCGCTAAATCAGTGTCGATCTTTTTGCTCATCGACCAACCCACCACTTGTCGTGAGAACAGGTCTATGACGACAGCAAGGAACAGCCAACCTTGCTGAGTGCGTACATAAGTAATGTCAGTAACCCAGACCTTGTTCGGCTCAACAACATTAAACTCACGGTTAAGCAGGTTGGGGGCGATTGTCGACACTTCGCCAGCCTGATATTTGTTTTTTCGTTTATAGCCCCGTTGTGACTGAATTTTGGCCTGCTTCATCAAGCGCAGCACACGGTTTCGACCACACTGATCGCCACTTTCTCGTAAATCTTTGTAAATTTTTCGGTAGCCATATACACAGCCGCTTTCAAGCCAGAACTGCTTGATGAACCCTAATAGATAGTTATCATCTTTAGTCCTCTGGCTTTGCGGCTGCTTGAGCCAAGCATAAAAACCACTGCGATGGATCTTAAGCACGCGACACATAACGGCCACTGGATATCGATGGCTTCGAGATTTTATAAACGTGTATTTTTCTTCGACTCGCCGGCAAAGAACACGGCTGTGGGTTCCTTTAGGATGTCACGCTCCTGAGTTACCCGCTTTAGCTCTGTCTTTAGGCGTCTTAGTTCATCATCAGACGACTTCTTAGATTGGTAAGCGGGCGAATCATCACCGAACCTAGCCTTCCAGTTGTAGAGGCTTTTGGTGGTTACCCCTAAGCGCTCAGAAACACTGCTGACCGAATGTCCTTCCTGAGTGATTTGCCTAACTGCGGCAATCTTGAATTCGTCGTTATATCTTTCGCCAGCCATAATGACCTCCTGTCGTTTGGTATTGTAACCATTAGGAGTGTCTAGTGAGGTGGGTGCGATTCACCCCCTCTAAAGGATTATCAGGTACAGAATTACTCAAGGGGCGCCTTGTGTCAGTCTGATGGTAGACAAAATGGTAGACGTGGATGTGCCTTTGACAATG
>CAWLBR010000011.1:0-30436 GCA_963855085.1 Gammaproteobacteria bacterium | reverse complement strand
TTGGTGCTGTGATCGATGTGGAATTTCCACGTGATCAGGTACCCAGCGTATATGACGCACTAGTAGTCGACGGCAAAGGCCTAACTCTTGAAGTTCAGCAGCAGCTGGGTGACGGCGTTGTGCGTACCATTGCCATGGGTGCATCTGAAGGCATCAGCCGCGGACTTGGCGTTGTTAACACCAAGGCACCTATATCAGTTCCAGTTGGCATCGAAACTCTCGGCCGCATCATGGACGTTCTCGGCAACCCGATTGACGAAAAAGGTCCTATCGGCGAGAAAGAGCGCATGGCGATTCACCGCAAGCCACCAGCCTATGATGAGCTGGCCGCTTCCGACGATCTGCTCGAGACTGGCATCAAGGTAATAGACCTGGTTTGTCCTTTCGCTAAAGGCGGTAAGGTTGGACTCTTCGGTGGAGCCGGTGTTGGTAAAACAGTCAACATGATGGAGCTGATCAACAACATTGCAACAGAGCACAGTGGTCTGTCTGTATTTGCTGGTGTTGGCGAGCGTACTCGTGAAGGTAATGACTTCTATTACGAGATGCAGGAATCTGGTGTTGTAAACATCGAGACTCCAAGCGAATCTAAAGTAGCTATGGTATATGGCCAGATGAATGAGCCTCCAGGAAACAGACTGCGTGTTGCTCTGACTGGTCTGACCATGGCTGAGAAATTCCGTGACGAAGGTAAAGACGTACTGTTGTTCGTCGATAACATCTACCGTTACACATTGGCAGGTACAGAAGTATCAGCACTGTTGGGCCGTATGCCTTCAGCTGTAGGCTACCAGCCTACTCTTGCAGAAGAGATGGGTGTTCTTCAGGAGCGTATTACGTCTACTAAGACCGGTTCGATTACATCAGTTCAGGCGGTATACGTACCGGCGGATGATTTGACCGATCCCTCACCTGCAACCACATTTGCTCACCTCGACTCCACTGTTGTACTGAGCCGTGACATTGCTTCTAAAGGTATCTACCCAGCAGTAGATCCATTGGATTCAACTTCACGTCAGCTGGATCCATTGATTATTGGTACCGAGCACTATGCCGTGGCCCGTGGTGTACAGTCAGTACTTCAGCGCTACAAAGAGTTGAAAGATATTATTGCGATTCTGGGTATGGATGAGCTGTCTGAAGAAGATAAGCTGGCCGTAGCACGCGCCCGTAAGATTGAGCGCTTCTTGTCACAGCCATTCCACGTAGCCGAAATCTTTACCGGCTCACCGGGTAAGTACGTTTCACTGAAAGACACGATTGCTGGCTTCCAGGGGATTCTGGACGGGCAGTATGATGATCTGCCAGAGCAGGCGTTCTACATGGTTGGCTCGATTGACGAAGCTATAGAGAAAGCGAAAAAGTTCTAAAGCGATTGCTTTCAAACTGAGCGTTTTTAAACCGATTAAATTGCAGCAAGCAAAGGCAATAAAGACATGGCAATAACAGTGCATTGTGACATCGTAAGTGCGGATGAATCCCTGTTCTCTGGGTTGGTCGAGATGGTTGTTGCCACCGGTTCACTGGGTGAACTGGGTGTAACAGCCGGCCATGCGCCACTGCTCAGTGATTTGAAACCCGGTCCAGTTCGTCTGGTTAAGCAGAATGGTGAAGAAGAAGTTTACTATCTGTCAGGTGGTTATCTGGAAGTACAGCCGAACAATATCTCTATTCTGGCGGACACTGCGGTACGCGCCGGTGATATTGATGAAGCTGCAGCAGCCGAAGCAGTCAAAGAAGCTGAGAGTGCAATTGCCAACCAGTCTGGTGAAATTGAGTACTCTAAAGCCGCTTCTATGCTGGCCCAGGCGACAGCTCAATTGCGAACAGTGCAAACACTGCGCAAAAAGCTTGGTGGTTGATAAGCTTGAGCCGTTGATTGCATAGAGCAGTTGAAAAAGGGTGGCTACGGCCGCCTTTTTTTATCTCTGTAATTTGAGGCCGCGCAGGTCGCGCGGTTACCTTCCCCCTAGGGTTGTGTAGGCCTGCTTTAGACAGTAACCTGACCCCTATATTATTATCCCGCCGTGGTAAAAGTGAACAAACTATGACAAAAACGGATATTGTTATTCTCGCTGCAGGCAAAGGCACGCGCATGCGGTCCCAGCTTCCCAAAGTCCTCCATAAGCTTGCCGGTAAGCCGATGTTGACTCATGTGCTAGACGCTGCCGATAAGATGGAGGACGCCCACAAGATCGTTGTCACTGGCCACGGTGCAGAACTTGTTCGCGCTACTTACCCTGATTCAGCCTTTACCATGGTCGAGCAGAGCGAACAGCTTGGCACCGGCCACGCGGTTAAGTGTGCATTGGGCGAGCTGAGAGACCAGGCCAAGGTCATTATTCTTTATGGCGATGTGCCGCTGATTACGCCCGCTACCATTGCCAAGATGCTTGACGCCGTGGACGACGAGCATATCTCTCTGCTGACCATAGAGTTAGCCGATCCTAATGGTTATGGCCGTATTATTCGCGATGACCAAGGTGCGATTGAAGCCATAATTGAGCAAAAAGATGCCAACTCGGATCAGCTAAAGGTCTCTGAAGTCAATACAGGTGTAATGGCTCTCACCACCGAGCTTCTTAACGCCTGGCTGCCCAAGATCGGTAACCAGAACGCCCAGAGTGAATACTATCTCACCGATTTGATTGCCATTGCTCGCAGGGCTGGCTACAGCATAAATGGCGTGCAACCTATATCAGCCAGCGAAGTCGAAGGCATTAATAGCCGTCAACAGCTAGCCACTCTCGAGCGCGCTTACCAGCTGCAGTTAGCTGAGCAGTTAATGGCTTCAGGCACCAGCCTGGCCGATCCAGCACGTTATGATCAGCGCGGCACTCTGATCGCCGGTACCGATAATTTTATCGACATAAACTGCATCTTCGAAGGGACTGTCACGATTGGCTCCAACGTCCGCATAGGCCCAAACTGCCAGATTACCGACAGTCGCATATGCGACGGTGTTGAGATAAAAGCCAATACAGTGATTGAACAGTCCACCATTGGTGATTTTGCTGTGCTGGGCCCCTTTGCTCGTATCCGTCCTGGCACCCAGTTGGGCTCCAACACGAAAGTGGGTAACTTTGTAGAAACCAAAAAGGCTATTGTTGGCAACGGCAGCAAGATCAACCACCTCAGCTATGTGGGTGATGCGGAGCTGGGTGAAAATGTTAATGTTGGCGCCGGCGCCATCACCTGCAATTACGACGGCGTCAATAAACACACAACCGAAATTGGCGACAACAGTTTTATTGGGTCCAATAGTACTCTGGTAGCGCCAGTCTCTCTAGAAGAGGATAGTTTTATCGCCGCAGGCTCAACCATTAATTCAACTGTAGCCGCAGGTAATCTAGCCGTTGGCCGAGCCAAACAACGCAATATAGCGGGCTGGAAACGCCCGACCAAAAACCAATAGGAAGTTTGAATATGTGCGGAATTGTCGGAGCAGCAACCCAGAGAAATGTGTATAAAATTTTAATTGAAGGACTGCGTCGCCTGGAATATCGCGGCTATGACTCCGCCGGCTTATCGATTATCGATAATCAGAAAAAGCTCCAAACACGAAAAAATATTGGCAAAGTAGCGGAGCTAGTCAAAGTTGCAGAAGCTAACCCCATCAGTGGGACAACCGGTATCTCCCACACCCGCTGGGCCACTCACGGCGAGCCCAGCAGCATTAATTCTCATCCCCATAATTCTGCCGGCGTCTCAGTTGTACACAACGGAATAATTGAAAATCACAATGAACTGCGTCAGGAAATGATTTCAGCCGGTTACTCGATACTGTCTGCTACAGACACCGAAGTGGTTGCCCATCTGGTGCATTATTATTTACAAAAAGACCAAAATTTACGCAGTGCGGTTGAGAAAACTATTTCTCGACTTGAGGGTGCCTACGCACTGGGTGTGATCGCCGAAGACTTTCCTGATACGATTGTCGCCGCCCGTAGTGGCAGTCCACTGGTCATTGGCGTCGGTATAGATGAACATTTTATTGCCTCAGATCAGATGGCCCTGCGCCAAGTAACCGATCGTTTTATCTTTTTAGAGGAAGGTGATCTGGTTGAACTGACTAGCTCCAGTTACAGTATTTTTGATCAGTCTGGTACTCAGGTAGAGCGACCCATCGACAAGTTAGATGAAGCAGAGCAAATTGCAGAAAAAGGTCAATACCGTCACTTTATGCAAAAAGAAATCTTTGAGCAGCCCACCGTTTTGGCCAACACACTCAGCGGACGATTAGCGGCTGACCATATTCACGAAGCCATTTTTGGCTACAAAGCTGAGGTACTATTTTCCAAAACTCAAAACATTCATATCATTGCCTGCGGAACAAGTTTTCACTCCGGTCTAGTAGCCAAATATTGGATTGAAGAATATGCAGGCATTCCATGCCAAGTAGAAGTCGCCAGTGAATACCGCTACCGCAAAGTACCAGTTCCTGCAGCAACGCTTTTTGTCACCATCTCTCAGTCCGGTGAAACTGCAGATACACTTTCAGCACTGCGCAAAGCCAAAGAAAATGGCTACCTCGGCTTTTTAGCAATCTGCAATGTGGCCAACAGTTCACTGGTCCGAGAATCCGATATTTCACTGATGACCCTCGCCGGCCCGGAGATTGGTGTGGCCTCGACCAAGGCCTTTACTACCCAGCTGGCAGCACTACAGCTATTAGCCATCTCTCTGGCTAAACACCGTGGATTGAACGCAGCTGTTGAAAAAGAGTTGGTGGAAAATCTTCACCAACTGCCGCAACTATGCAGTCAAGTACTGGCTCTAGACTCGGTCATTGAAGCAGTTTCAGAATCCTTTGCCAATAAACAGCATGCACTGTTTTTAGGTCGCGGGGAGCAGTATCCCATTGCCCTAGAAGGTGCACTAAAACTTAAAGAAATTTCCTATATTCACGCCGAGGCTTATCCGTCCGGTGAATTAAAACACGGACCATTGGCGCTTGTTGATGAAGATATGCCAGTGGTAACTGTGGCGCCGAATAATCAATTATTGGAAAAATTGAAATCCAATTTGCATGAAGTGCGCGCCCGCGGTGGCCAGCTTTTTGTCTTCGCCGATGTTGCCAGTGGCTTTGTCAGTGAGCCAGGTACTACTGTTATCGATATGCCCCATGTGCCAAAAAGTCTCGAAGCGATTATTTATACCCTGCCACTACAGATGCTTTCCTACCATGTTGCCTTGCTCAAAGGCACTGACGTAGATCAGCCGCGCAACTTAGCGAAATCAGTTACAGTGGAATAGTTTTGGGTACTGGGGTTGTTCACTTTTGACTAGCGAGACCTTGTGAAATCTTGATACTATCTGCGTTAGTTTACTAACCTACTTTTCCGAACCAGAGGTTACATTATGAATAAATTTACCCCCTTCTTCTGTTTATTAATTTTGCTAATTCCTATCTCAGGATGCTCATATGCTGAAGAGTCCGATATAGGGCTTTGGGAGAGTGAAGACTGTAAAAAAATTAGCGAAGCCGCAGGATTTTTCTTATATACGTCTGGGGAATTATTAAAAACCGCAGGAAAAGAAAGAACAGCAGGGAAAGAGAAAAAATCTGAAAAATCATATGCTGCAGCAATGTATTTTTCGGAGTTGTCTGAGAATGCGGCAAGGAATTTTGAGGCATTCTGCAAGAAATAATAACAAATAAAAAAACATTTACATCCAAATTAATTCAGTCACAGTTGACTAGTAAAAAAGAAAAAGAAAAAGAAAAAGAAAAAGAAAAAGAAAAAGAAAAAGAAAAAAGGAAACTACAAAATGAAGCTAATTAGAGCAGTTATTCTGCCCACTCTATTGTTCTTAAGTATGATTACTTCCGCAGAGTCAACAGTTGCTGGCTATTGGAAAAGTATCGATGACCAATCAGGTGAGGTCACTGCATTCTGGAAGCTAGAGATCAAAGATAACCGTCTCCTAGGTTATCTGGTCAACTACCCCGGCATGAAACCCGATAATGTTTGTGTTCAATGCACGGGCGAATTACAGAAATTCTTTGAAAAACCTATCAGCAATACAGCTTGGTTAAATCTCAGTAAACATCGCGACGGTGTCTGGGAAGGGGGTTACATCATTGACTCTGGTAAGGGTGAAAAATACAAAGCCAAAGTCTGGATAGAAGATGGTAGTTTGATGATGCGAGGCTATGTTGGTTTCTTCTTCCGCACACAAACCTGGCTTAGAACTGATGAAGCAGCTGTGTCACAGGCACAGTTCGTTCAATAATCACTTCACTTCATTACATGTGAAGTAGATTTAAGTGCAGACCTTTGGAGAAAATATGATCATTATTTATATCCATGCTTTTTTTGCTCTGACCGCTGTTCCACTGGGGTTGTATATTTTCCTCACCAGAAAGGGCACAACGAAACATAAACTCTTCGGACGAATTTGGGTTGCCTGGCTGTTAACGATTTCTTTAACCGCAATATTTATTCAGGAAATTACCCCCGGGGAATACTCCTTTATACACTTGTTGATTCCATTGACCATAGGCTCTCTAATCTATTCGATATGGAGCATAAAAAAATTCAAGAAAACAAAATTAAAGAAATATAAAAAATCGCACATGAGTTCTATGATCGGCGTTTATGTAGGGGCACTTATTCTGGCAGGAGCATTTACACTACTGCCTGGTAGGTTATTTTACGAAGTTTTATTTGGCTAACTCAGCTTTCAATTTTAAAACAGGATAATTATGTTTAACGCCCTAGATCATATTATTGTCGCTGTTAAAGACTTAAGTGAGGCGGAAGAAAATTACTCAAAAATATTTGGTCTCAGTTCGGTATGGAAGGGTGAACACGCCGCGTTCGGCACCAGTAACTGCCTGTTTAATTTTCAAAACACTTACTTTGAGCTTTTAGCTGCCACGGCCAATGGCCCGGGCGCAGATTTAGTTAATGATCATCTAGCGAAAAGTGGCGAAGGGCTAATGGGTGCTGTATTTGGAACTGATAATATACATGCGGTTTCTAGTGCTCTCAGGGAAAAAGGTTTTACTCTCCCTGAACCCTCTGATGGAGAAGGCAGTAGCAATAATGATCAAAAAAAACGTGAATGGAAGAATCTATTTCTACCGCCCGAGCTTACTCGGGGTCTGTTTTCTTTTGCTATTCAACACACCGTGGGAGAGCTCCTTTCCCCGAAATCCTATGATCCCTCATCCATAAGAAAGCTTGATCATTTGGTTATCCAAACCAATGATGCCGATGGGCTGATAAAGGTCTACAGAGATATTTTTAATATCAGATTGGCGCTGGACAAAATTGTCGAACGCTGGAACATCAGAATATTGTTTTTCAGGCTGAATAAAACAACATTAGAAATCGTTGAAAAACCTGACGATCAACCACCTAATGACAAACTATGGGGCCTGACCTGGGATGTTGAAAATATAGAACGGGCGCATAAAAGACTTTTGAGCGAGGGTGTTGATGTGACGCCAGTTAAAAAGGGGATCAAAGAAAACACCCTTGTCGCCACAATAAAATCTCATACGCACAATGTTCCGACTCTACTTATTCAGCACCTAAAATAAATTGTTAAGTTAGCTTAATCGATTCGCAGAGAAGACAGCCCTGATTGCAATTGCTGCAAGTGAGCCTGAAGCTGTGGCCCTTTCTTCTGCGCCACGCCAATGGCCAACACATCTATAACCGCTAAGTGTGCAATCCGAGAAGACAGCGGAGTGTAGATCTGAATATCTTCCTTGGCATCGATTTCGATAGCGATATTTGCACTGCGCGCTATGGGTGTTCCGCTGGGCGCCAAGCCGATAACAATCCCTCCTGAACGCTTAACCAACTCCATAGAATCCAACAGTGCCTGTGTGCGTCCCGACTGGGAGATGGCTATAACCACGTCGCCAGGTTGCAGTGAGGTGGCTGACATATTCTGTAGGTGAGGATCTGAGTAGGCCGCAGAGGTAATTTGCAGGCGGAAGAATTTATGCTGGGCGTCAAAGGCTACAGCCGCGGAGGCACCAAAGCCATAAAACTCTACCCGCTGGGCACTGCAAATCGCTGCCACTGCCGCTTCGAGAATATCCAGCGCTAAGCTGTCACGAACCTTTAAGAGTGTATCTACAGTAGAGTCAAAAACTTTGTGAGTGTATTCCCTAGTTGAATCTGTATCTGTCACGGCAATTTGCCCATAGCTCGGGCTCGAGGCCAGCTGCTGTGCCAGCGCTAGCTTAAAGTCTTGAAAGCCATGGCAGCCCACAGCGCGGCAGAAACGCACCACTGTCGGCTCACTGACACCCGCCTGTTGCGCCAGATCGACAATGCGCATGCGGATCACCCCTAGGGGTTCTTTGAGAACAAATTCGGCGACTTTGCGCTCCGATTTACGGAGATCGTCCATTGTGTCGCTGATGGTTTGGGTGAGCTGTGCGGGTTTCATAAACGAGCCAATAGTGGAGATATTAGAAGGGCTAATAGTAGCGCTAATAGGTAAGTCAAATAGAGTTATGTAAAAAATTTACAAGAAATGGGCCAATAATGCTAGTTTTGTAGTAAATAAATGTTTTGCACCCTAATAATTGGGGCGGAATAAACTCTCAGTAAACCTAAGAATGGCCAACAACTCCGGGGAACATGTTGGTAGAATACTGCGCTATGGACGTTACCTCGATACTCGAAAAATTAAACGCGGCGCAAGAAGAAGCGGTTACCAGCGACAAGCAGCACCTATTGGTGTTGGCTGGCGCAGGTAGTGGCAAGACTCGTGTGCTTGTGCATCGTATCGCCTGGAAAATTCAGGTCGATAACCTCTCTCCCTATTCTATCTTGGCGGTGACCTTCACCAACAAGGCAGCCCGTGAAATGCGCGAGCGCATTGATGAGCTGATGGGTATGTCACTGCGTGGCATGTGGGTGGGGACTTTCCATGGTTTGGCTCACCGCCTGTTAAAGGCCCATTGGAAAGACGTCAAACTGCCTGAAAATTTTCAGATCCTCGACTCCGATGACCAGCTGCGTCTGGTTAAACGGGTGATGCGCAGTATGGATCTGGATGAGCAACGCTGGCCGCCGAAACAGGCACAGTGGTGGATCAACGGGCAAAAAGATGAAGGTCTCCGTGCAGCCCATATTCAGGAAACCGGCGATCCTCATATGGCCACCATGCTGCGAATCTACCGCGAGTATGAAGAGGTCTGTAACCGTCTTGGGGTGATCGACTTCGCTGAGCTATTACTCCGTGCCCTGGAGCTGTGGCGTGATCATCCCGCGGTGCTCGACCATTATCAGCAGCGCTTCCAGCATATATTGGTCGATGAGTTTCAAGATACCAATGCGGTGCAGTATGCCTGGCTGAGATTACTCGCCGGAAAAGTGTCTGGTGTCACTGCTGTGGGGGATGACGACCAGTCGATCTATGGCTGGCGCGGTGCCAAGGTGGAAAATATTCTCCACTACGAGCGCAACTATCCTGATACCCACACGGTAAAGTTGGAGCAAAACTATCGCTCCACCTCCAATATTCTAACTGCCGCGAATGCCGTGATCTCAAAGAATGCAGAGCGTATGGGGAAAAGCCTCTGGACGGATTCCGGCGAAGGAGAGCCGATCGCGCTCTATGCCGCATTTAATGAGCATGACGAAGCGCGCTATATTGCCGATCGTCTGCAGACATGGGTCAATCAGGGAAATCTCCGTGCAGACTCGGCTATTCTCTATAGATCCAATGCTCAGTCTCGGGTACTTGAGGCCGCATTGCTTCAAGCGGATATTCCCTACCGCATTTATGGCGGCCAGCGCTTTTATGAGCGTCTGGAAATTAAAAACGCCCTCTCCTATCTGCGTATGATGATGAACTGTCACGACGATGTTGCCTTTGAGCGGGTGGTCAATGTGCCACCCCGCGGCATTGGCGATCGTACGGTTGAGACTATTCGTGCGCTGGCTCGTGAAGATCAAATCTCTATGTGGCGCGCTTCGGAAAAAATTGTCACGGAAAAGCGTATGCCCGGCCGAGCGATTAACGCCGTCGCTGTCTTTTTAGAAATGATCAATGAAATGAGCGGTCAGCTGGAAGAGTTAGAACTCTATGAGCAGGCTGAACATGCCATCCAGCGCAGCGGTCTTATCGAGATGCACAAGCGCGAGAAAGGCGAGCGCGGTCAGGCACGGGTGGAAAACTTGGAAGAACTGGTTGGCGCCTGTCGCAACTATGAAGCCGAAGACAAAGACCTGCCGATACTGCCGCAATTTCTCGATCAGGTGGCCTTGGACTCTGGGGACCGTCAGGCCGATGAAGACCAGGATGCAGTGCAGTTAATGACGCTACACAGTGCCAAGGGCTTGGAGTTTCCACTGGTCTTTATTGCTGGCGTGGAAGAAAATTTATTCCCTCATAAAATGTCATTGGATGAGCCGGGCCGTCTCGAAGAAGAACGCCGCCTCGCCTATGTAGGCATTACCCGGGCCATGCAAAAGCTCTATCTTACCTTTGCTGAAAGCCGATCGATTTACGGTACCGAGTCGTTTAATTCGGTGTCTCGATTTGTCCGCGATATTCCCAAAGAGGTAATCGAAGAAGTCCGTCTGCAAAATACAATCAGCCGGCCGACTAGCTATGCTTCTAGTGCCTCCAGTGGATTAATGCGCAGTGACTCCGGCGACGAAACTGGGTTTTCCCTGGGTCAGGGTGTCAATCACCAGGTCTATGGTGAAGGTGTGATATTGAATTTTGAAGGAAATGGTCCGCGGGCCAGAGTGCATGTGCGCTTTGCCGAAGTGGGAACTAAAATATTGATTTTAGCCTCGGCCAATCTACTGGCGCTCTAAGAAAATAGAGCGCACTAGTGATGGCGGGCAATAATAAGGGGATCAAAATGCGTATAACTTGGGCCGCACTGTTGTGCCTTGCACTTGTTGGCTGTGGTGGCGAAAGCACCACTACAGATATGAGTGTAGAGACAAAATCTGCTGAGACATTTAGCTGGAAGCTGGTCACCACCTGGCCGAAAAACTTTCCTGGTCTTGGCTTAGCGCCGGAGCACTTCGCGGAAAATGTTGAGCGTATGAGCAATGGTCGCCTAAAGATTAAAGTCTTTGGTGCTGGCCAGTTAGTCCCCGCTTTTGAAGTTTTTGATGCGGTTTCCCAAGGCACTGCCGAGATGGGTCATGGCGCTGCTTATTATTGGCAGGGAAAGATTCCCGCTAGTGCCTTTTTCACCGCAGTCCCCTTTGGCCTCAATGCCCAGGAAATGAACGCTTGGTTACATTACGGCGGTGGTCTTGAGCTGTGGCGGGAACTCTACGAGCCGTTTAATCTGGTGCCCTATGCTGGTGGCAATACAGGTGTGCAGATGGCCGGTTGGTTCAACCGTGAGATCAATTCCATGGCCGATATTAAAGGCCTGAAGATGCGTATTCCCGGTCTTGGCGGTGAAGTTTTCACCCGTGCCGGTGGCATGTCGGTGCAGCGGTCTGGTGGCGAAATTTACACCTCCATGCAAACCGGTGAAATAGACGCTGCCGAGTGGGTTGGCCCCTACAATGATCTGGCCTTTGGTTTTCATCAGATTGCTAAATATTACTATTACCCAGGCTGGCAAGAGCCGGGCCCGACTCTGGAATTAATTATTAACAAGCAGGCCCTGGAATCTCTGCCTGATGATCTTCAGGCTATTGTTGAGTCTGCTGCCCGTGCTGCCAATCAAAATATGCTCGATGAATATACAGCGCGCAACAATGCGGCGTTGATTGAGCTGGTTGAGACCCATGGGGTACAGGTTAAGAAATTGCCTGATGATGTTCTGGCTGAGTTGCAGCGCATCTCAATCATAGTGGTCGACGAAATGGCCGCGGAGAATCCTCTGGCCAAGCGCATCACCGACTCCATGCGCGCCTTTGCAAAACAGTCCAAGGCCTATCATGGGATTTCAGAAGAAGCCTATTACAAGGCTCGTGGACAAGAATAGCCCACACTGTAATGAGGCTGGGTTTATTTAATAGCTTAGACCCAGCGGGTTTAACTCTTCCAGAAGGTTGGCGTAAACAGTACCAGCAAGGTGAATATCTCTAGACGTCCCAGCAACATTCCCCAGCACAGCACCCACTTGGCAAAACCATTGAGGTCGGCAAAGTTAATCGCCACTTCACCCAAGCCTGGTCCGAGGTTATTCAGCGACGCGGCAGTGGCTGACCAGGCCGTGACGTAATCGAGTCCCGAAGCCAGCAACAGCAACACCATCAAATAAAAGATCGCCAGATAGGCGCCAAAGAAAGCCCAGATCGCATCGGCAACGCGGCTGGGAATACGCCGATTGTGAATCTTGATCGGTAACAGAGCATTGGGATGCACCAGACGATAGATCTCACGAATGCACTGCTGACCCAAAATCAGCATACGTCCTATCTTGATACCGCCGCCGGTAGATCCGGCACAGGCACCAAAAAACGATAGAAAGATTAAAAAGAACGGCAGGAATGTCGGCCAGGCACTGAAGTTATCGGTGGTAAAACCGGTAGTGGTCATGATTGAAATCAGATGGAAACCACCCTGGCGGATACTCTCGCTCCAGCCATAGGTATCGCTGTAATAGAGGTATAGGCAGGTAATCGCCACGCCCCCAACAAGCAGATAGATATACATCCGCGCTTCCGGGTCTAACCAGTAGTGGGATATCTTGCGGTCGTGCCAAACATGAAAGTGCAGGGCAAAGTTGAGTCCGGAGATCACCATAAAGAACGCGCAGATAGCCATGATTGCTGAACTATCAAAGAAGCCAATACTGGCATCATGAGTTGAAAAGCCGCCAATAGAGACTGTGGAAAAGCTGTGGCTGATAGCATCGAATCCAGACATACCCGCCAGCCAATAGGCCAGCGCACAGACCGCAGTCAGGGCCAGGTAAATCTTGAACAATGCGTTGGCGGTCTCGCGGATCCGTGGTGTCAGTTTCGAGTCCTTTACTGGCCCAGGAGTCTCTGTGCGATAGAGCTGCATACCACCGACCCCGAGCATAGGTAGTATGGCAACCGCGATCACGACTATACCTATACCACCGAGCCACTGCAGTTGCTGGCGATAGTAGAGAATCGACTTAGGTAGATCATCGAGTCCTGAGATAACCGTTGCGCCAGTGGTGGTTAGTCCAGAAACCGACTCAAACAGTGCGTTGATAAAGCTTAGATTGAGCGCCTCGGTCAGCATCAGCGGCAGGGCACCAAAGGTACTCAGCACCAACCAAAAGCAAACCGTGATCAAAAAACCGTCGCGGGTGCGCATATCCGCGTTCACCTGTTTCGACGGCAACCAGAATGCCAAGCCTACAGCCACTGTAATACCAAAGGCGATGGCAAAGGTAGACGACGTATTTTCTCCATATAAAACCGCCACCAAAATCGGTGGCAACATGGTCAGGCTGAAGATCATCAGCAGCAGTCCAAGTATTCTGGCTATGATATTGAGATGCATTAGTGGCTATGCCCTAAATGGTTTAGTTGCTCTAGATGGCCTAGATAGTTTAGATGACCTAAAAAAATGAGAAGCTCACAGAGAACAGTTTTTCGATCGCTTTGGTGTTGGCTTTATCAACCACAAAGACAATCACATGGTCGCCAGTCTGGATTACAGTGTCGTGGTGGGCGATCAATACTTCACCGTTGCGCACCAAGGCAGCAAGAGTGGCCCCGGGCGGCGATTTAATATCGCCGATAGCACGGCCTACAACCTTAGAGCTTTTCTCATCGCCATGAACAATTATTTCCAGTGCTTCTGCGGCACCACGCCGTAGTGAGTGCACGCAAACCATATCCCCCTGGCGAACATGAGAGAGTAGCGAGCTGGTGGTTGCCTGCTGGGGTGAGATAGCTATATCAATCACTCCACCCTGCATCAGGTCGGCATAGACTGGGTTGTTAATCAGTGTCATTACCTTGCGGGCACCGAGCTTTTTCGCCAGCAGTGAGGCCATGATATTCACTTCGTCATCATTGGTCAGGGCCAAAAACACATCGGTCTTGTTTATGTTCTCATCGAGCAATAATTCTTGATCAGTTGCCGAGCCATTTAGAACCACGCTCTTATTAAGTTTTTCCGAGAGGTATCGAGCTCGTCCTGTCGAGTATTCAATGATCTTGATGTTGTAGTCTTTTTCCAGGGCCTTGGCCAAGCTGAAACCAATATTGCCGCCGCCAGCGATCATTAGGCGGTGATAGGGTTTTTCTAGGCGTCGAAGTTCGCTCATCACTTTGCGAATATTCTTTTTCGCGGCGACAAAGAACACCTCATCGCCATCTTCAATAACGGTTTCACCAGTGGGGAAAATAGCCCCATCTTTACCAAACACCGCGGCCACTCGAGCATCCGCATCGGGCATATGCTCTTTTAAGAAGCGCAGCTGTTGACCCACTAGTGGACTGTCTTTAACCGCCCGCAGGCCCACCAGTTGAATAGCGCCGTCGGCAAAATCTAATACCTGCAGCGCGCCGGGCTGTTCGATCAATTTTTGTATGTAGTCTTTGACCACCATCTCTGGAGTGATCATCACATCCACAGGCATATGTTTGTCGTTGAAGAGTTTGGCTTTGTATTTTGGATTGGTGTAATTGCGTGAGCGGATGCGGGCGATTTTGGTTGGGGTGTGAAACAGCGAGTAGGCCACCTGACAGGCGATAATATTGATCTCATCGCTGTTGGTTACTGCGACCAGCATATCCGCTTCTTCGATACCGGCATTGACCAGCACATCTGGGTGCGACCCGGTGCCGATTACAGTGCGAATATCAAGTCGATCCTGCAGTCCCCGCAGTGTGGCTTCGTTGATATCGACAACGGTTATGTCGTTGTACTCGCGGGCGAGATGCTCTGCGAGTGTGCCGCCAACCTGCCCTGCCCCAACAATTATTATTTTCATTACTTAATAGCCCGGCTGTTTATCCGCTTACTTTTGGCTTGTTTTACGCAATCGCGAGTAATAAAACCCGTCGTTGCCATTGATCATGGGGAATAGCTGTCGCCCAAAATCGGTTTTGATTCCCCAATCGGCTTCTATGTTGTATAGCCCAGCTGCTGGGGTTTCAGCTAAAAATTTCTCGATCACCTGATCGTTTTCTTGGGGCAGAACCGAGCAGGTTGCATACAGGAGTATGCCGCCCTCTTCTAGGCTCTGCCAGAGGCTGCGCAGTAGCTGCAGCTGCAATTCGGCTAGCTTAACAATATCCGTCGACTTGCGCAGTAGTTTGATATCTGGGTGGCGACGAATCACGCCGCTGGCTGAACAGGGTGCGTCGAGGAGGATGCGGTGGAACGGTTTACCGTCCCACCAGTCAGCAGTTGTGCTGGCATCGCCTATTACCAAATCGGCCTTTAGGCCAAGGCGCTGGAGGTTTTCTTCGACCCGCGGCAGGCGTCGACTTTCCAGCTCCACGGCAACCACCTTAGTGAGCTGTGGTTGGGCTTCGAGAATGTGGCAGGTCTTGCCCCCTGGGGCACAGCAGGCGTCGAGCACTTGCTGGTTGGGTTCCAATTCTAATAAAACTGCCGCCAGCTGAGCCGCCTCATCTTGCACACTGACTGCGCCCTCACTCCAGCCTGGCAATGCGGCAACATCCGTTGCCGACTGCAGCTGTATGCCCTGCTCGCTCTGTTCAGTAGCCTGAGCTTCTATATTGGCTGCGCTGAGCTGCTGCAGATACTCATCTCGCGAGCCCTGTAACTGATTAACCCGCAATGTCATGGGTGCCTGGTGATTGTTGGCGGCAAGCACGTCGATCGCCACCGCAGATCCCCATGAATTGAACAGGCCGTCGAGTAACCACTGGGGATGCGCGCGAACGAAAATCGGGTTTTTAGCCAGTTTGGCTTCCAGTTCCGTGCGCTGGCGAAGAAAATTCCGCAACACCGCATTGACCAAGCCTTTGGCCCAGGGGCGCTTGAGTTTGGTCACAGCAGTAACGGTTTCATTGATCGCCGCGTGATCGGCGATGCGGGTATGCATCAGCTGATAGAGTCCACAGGCTAGCAGACCCTGAACCTCGAATTCTTTTTCGCGCATGGGCTTTTGCATCAGTTCATGCAGTAAAAGCTCAATCGCCGGATACCAGCGCAGGGTGCCAAAACAGAGTTCTTTAAACAGACCAATATCTTTTTCAGCCACTTTATTGGCGTACTCGGGAAGCAGAGCTGAGAGTGATTTGCCACGCAGAACCTGAGCTATGACTTCGGCCACAGCGACGCGGGTATTTATCAAGAGGCTAACAGCGTGCTGGGTGCGAATAACTCGCCGCGGGATTTGAGGACTTCAGAGACGGCCATACGTGATTTCCCCGGCAACTGTATTTCGCTTAAAAGTAGTGATTGCTCGCCGCAACTAACCAGTAGACCAGCGTTATCCGCGGAAATAATCTGACCTGGCGCCCTGCCTGAGACTGGGGTTGGCTCGGCCTGCCAAATTTTGATGCGCAGTTCACCCAATGTAGTGTAAGCCGCGGGGAAAGGATTAAAGGCGCGGATCTGGCGGTCCAAACTCTGTGCGGACTGGCTCCAATCGATCAGAGCCTCCTGCTTAGTAATTTTTGCTGCATAGCAGCTCAGCTCATCGTCTTGCTCCACAGCCACTGCAAGCCCATTATTTAGCACTTCAAGCGTATGCAGCAATGCGGGTGTGCCAAGCTGTTCTAATTTGCTGTGCAGGCTGGCGCTGGTCTCGCTGCCGTTAATTGCGCAGCGCGAAATACTCAACATGGCGCCAGTGTCGAGACCGGCGTCCATCTGCATAATGGTCACACCGGTTTCCGAGTCACCGGCTTCAATGGCGCGCTGAATAGGTGCTGCGCCACGCCAGCGCGGCAAAATGGAGGCGTGCACGTTGATACAGCCCAGTCGCGGCGCATCCAATACGGCTTGGGGCAAAATAAGGCCATAGGCCACCACCACCATAATATCGGCTTGTAGTTCACTTAAGATACGCTGCTGATCAGGGTCTTTTAGGGATTGTGGCTGGAATACAGGCAGCTGATGCTCGAGGGCGAGCTTTTTAACCGGGCTGGCGGTAAGCTTTTTACCGCGGCCAGCGGGCCGGTCCGGTTGGCTGTAAACGCCAATAACTGAAATATCGGGAGCGTCGAGCAAGGCCTGCAGGTGTGCCGCGGCGAAGTCTGGCGTTCCTGCAAAGAGTACTCTCAAGTGACAGACGTCCTATGCATTCTGGCGATGAATTTTTTCGAGCTTCTTGCGAATCCGCTGGCGTTTAAAAGGCGACAGATAGTCGACAAATAATTTGCCTTCCAGATGATCAATTTCATGCTGAATACAGACCGCTAGTAGGCCGTGGGCCTCTTTTTCAAAGGCCTTGCCCTCGCCATCCAGGGCGCGAATCATCACATGGGCCGGGCGGTCAACCTTCTCATAAAATCCGGGAACCGAGAGGCAGCCCTCTTCATAGGGGTCAACGCTGTCGTCGAGGGTTTCGATTTCAGGGTTGATAAAGACCCTCGGGCCTATATCGTCTTCACCCAGGTTCATGACGATAACCCGCAGGTGCACATCAATTTGTGATGCCGCTAAGCCAATACCCTGAGCGTCTTTCATGGTGTCAAACATATCCTCGATCAGACGTTTTATCGTCTCATCCACGTCAGTAACCGGCTTTGCAACGGTGCGCAGTCGGGGATCTGGGAATTCGAGTATCTTTAATATAGCCATAGTAGATGTGATGAAATTCTAAAAAAAAGTTAAAAGCGCTGCTACCATTAAGTTAACCCGGCGGCGCTTTCCATTAAGTTCTCATTAAGCACCTTTTTGGCGCTATCAGAAAAGACTCAAATTATACACTAACCCTGCCCGGAGAAAGGACTCAGAAACATGAAAAAATTCGCATTCAGTACGGCGCTACTGGCAACTGTGCTTTTTACAAGCCTGATTAGTACTCCGAGCTTCTCCAATCAAAGCGTTTTGATCAATGAAGATATCCCCAATAGTTACACCGTAGTTCGCGGCGACACGCTGTGGGATATCTCAGCAGTGTTTTTACAGGACCCCTGGATGTGGCCAGAAATATGGTACGCCAACCAGCAGATCGACAACCCCCATCTAATTTATCCCGGTGATGTTATCAGCCTGGTGTACATCAATGGCGTGCCCCAACTTAAGATTGTCCGTAGCCGCGAGGTGAAGCTGTCTCCGAAAATCCGCAGCCTAGATCACGACGATGCTATCAGTGCCCTGCCGTTAAATGTTATCAGCACCTTTCTATCCAAAACCCGAGTTACAGACGACGCCACATTGAATGGCGCGCCCTATGTTCTCGGCGGCGCTGAGCGACGTATTCTGGTGGGTATGAGCGATGATTTTTATGCTCGCGGAGACTTCACTGCGAACCGTCTAAATTATGGAATCTACCGCCGTGGCGAGCCCTACACAGACCCTGAGACTGGCGAATTACTTGGAATCAGGGCCATAGATATTGGCGCCGCGAGAATCAAAGCTCTGGAAAAGGATGTTGCCACCCTAAGCGTCAGTCGTGCTGAAGGCGAGATTCGCATCAAGGATCGCCTGCTGGTAGTGGAAGAGAGAACATTGGCATCGACCTTTTATCCCCGGGCGCCAGAAACGGCGATCACCGGGTCGGTGATGCATATGGAAGAGGGTGTGCGCAATGCAGGTGCTCTTGATGTTGTGGCGCTTAATCGCGGTGATCGAGATGGATTGCAGTCTGGCGATACCCTGGCTATTTTTAAGCGCGGTGAATTGGTTAAAGACCGTGTTGCTGGCGAGCGAGTACGCTTGCCGGATGAGCGCATCGGCCTGTTAATGGTCTTTGATACCTATGAGAAGATGAGCTTTGCTCTGGTAATGGAAGCAGACAGGCAAATTGATCTGGGCGATCTGCTGCGTAACCCCTAACACAGAGCCGATGGCAAACGACGCTTAAAACGGCACTGTACACTGAACCAAGTACACAGCACTTTAGGAATACCGCATGGACAGGGAATGTCATTATGCGCTGGTATCTCAGCACCTCATAAAATTTACCCCCAAGTTTCAGCGCCAGCTGCTCGAGCAGGCGCTGACTTATGGGTGTATTTTTGAGCAACCTCTTGAAGACTTCCCGCAATCATTTCACCCGCTGCTGCAGAATCTTCGCGAGCAATATGAGCAGGGCAATTGGCGGCAGGCGGTGGATGCTATTGAGCAGCGCACAGAAAATTGTGGAGCTTGTATTATTCCCATCACCAGCGCAGATTATCCCGATCAATTAAGACAGACTGGCGGCGCTCCTCGCCTGCTTTATTTACGCGGCAATATAGAAAACCTTCACCTTCCACAGATTGCGGTTGTGGGCAGCCGTCGCATGACTCGTGGCGGAAGTGACAATGCCAGGGCGTGGAGCCAATACTTGGCTGCCGGGGGCTTTGTTATCACCAGTGGATTGGCCCATGGTGTGGACGGTGCTGCCCACATTGGAGCACTGAATGCCCAGGGGAAAACCATTGCCGTTATGGCAACTGGCATAGATGCCATTTATCCCCGCGCCCATCTTAATCTAGCAGAGCAAATTATCGATCAGGGCGGTACGCTAATTACAGAGTTCGAACCCACCACCAAGCCCCTAGCGACTAACTTCCCGAGCAGAAATCGTATTATCAGCGGCCTTAGTTTGGGCGTGCTGGTGGTGGAGGCCGCTCTGAGGAGTGGTTCATTAATTACTGCACGCTATGCCCTGGAACAGGATCGTGAGGTATTTGCCATTCCCGGCTCTATTCATAATCCCCAGAGTCGTGGCTGTCACCATTTGATTAAGCAGGGAGCCCATCTTGTGGAAAAGGCTGAAGAGATCGTTGAGCAGCTAAAAGGTGCACTGTCAGGGTTGGCCTTAGACGTTATGTCTCCAAATGTTCAATCGCCGTCGGTTGCGCCATTTCCGGAGCCAAATCTTGAGGCCGAGGAGTTGCGGCTCTTAGAGCGGCTTGGCTTTGAGCCTGCGGATATGGATAGCCTAATTACTGACGGCTCATTTTCGGTAGCTGAGCTGTCTCGGCTGCTCGTGGCACTGGAAATAAAAGGCCTAATTGAAAGTCAAAACGGCCTCTACCAACGACTTAAATGAACCGCACAGATAAAGTGGTCGAATACTGCGCTAGGTCAACTATTGCGCCGGATTCAAACTTCCGGTAGCCTCCGCGCTTTCTAATTGGGAGTGTCAAAAATGACCACTGCTTTTGTTGCAATTCTAATGGGCTCTGATTCGGATTTACCGGTGATGGAAGCCAGCTTTGAAATTCTTAAAAAATTCGATATCCCCTTTGAAGTAAAGGTGACATCTGCCCACCGTACACCGGCGGCAACCCACAGCTATGTTACCGATGCAGACGCTCGCGGCTGCGCGGCCTTTATCTGTGCCGCTGGCATGGCGGCCCACCTCGCCGGTGCTGTTTCAGCGACTACTTTGAAGCCAGTGATTGGCGTGCCTATCAATGGTTCACTGGACGGTTTGGATGCACTGCTTTCAACTGTACAGATGCCTGGTGGCATTCCTGTTGCTACAGTGGCGATCGGTAAAGCGGGCGCTAAAAATGCAGCCTACCTTGCAGCTCAAATAATCGGTGTTGCCGATGCGTCCATGCATCAAAAGCTAGTTCAAGAGCGCGCTGACAATGCAGCAATTATTATTGCTAAAGATGCAGCCCTGCAGGAAAGACTGAACAACGGATAATTGTCCGTGACTGAGTGGCTAAGCGATCCTCAGGTCTGCGCCGCGGCGCAATTACTGAAGCAGCAGGCGGTCATCGCCTACCCCACCGAATCTGTGTGGGGTTTGGGTTGCGATCCAGAGTCGCTGCCAGCAGTCGAAAAATTGCTGCGACTTAAAGGCCGCAGTCATAGTAAAGGTTTGATACTAATTGCCGCCAGCACGGAGCAGTTTGCTCCTTATCTAGCTGGCCTTGAGCCTGCCGCGCTGCAGCGCTTTCAAACGCCTCAACAGAAACCCACCACCTGGCTAGTGCCGAACAATGGCTCTGTACCTGAGTGGATTAGTGGCGGCCATGATACTCTGGCGCTGCGTGTTACCAATCATCCCCTGGCAGCCGCTCTGTGTAATTTATTTGGCGGGCCGCTGGTGTCGACCTCGGCCAATCCGCAGGGTCAGCCTGCCGCCACTAGCGCCGAGCAGGTGCAAGGGTATTTTGCTCAAGCTCTTGATTTTCTAACACCGGGTACCGTAGGTGACGCAGCCAAGCCCAGTGAAATCAGGCATTTGATAAGTGGAGAGATTGTTCGTGAAGGTTGAGGGTCAGGCGATAGATAAGGAGGCAGTCAAAGAATATCTACTCGGGTTGCAGGATAGTATTTGTGCGCAACTGGGTGCTGTCGACTCTGGCGAGTGGAAGGAAGATCGCTGGGTCCGTGAAGAAGGCGGTGGCGGCCGCAGCCGCGTTTTAGTGGATGGTGGAATAATCGAAAAAGGCGGGGTTAACTTCTCCCATGTCTTTGGCGCGGAAATGCCAGCATCAGCCACTCAGCATCGCCCAGAATTAGCCGGTCGTCGTTTTGAAGCCATGGGGGTGTCTCTGGTTATTCACCCGCAAAATCCCTATGCGCCAACCTCCCATGCCAATGTGCGCTTTTTTATTGCCGAGAAAGAAGGTGCAGAACCGGTCTGGTGGTTTGGCGGTGGTTATGACCTGACACCTTATTACGGCAACGAAGAAGACTGTCGGCACTGGCATCAAACTGCCAAGTCCGCCTGCGATACTTTTTCCGAAGAGTTTTATCCGCGCTTTAAAAAATGGTGCGACGATTACTTTTACCTCAAGCATCGCAGTGAACCCCGTGGTATTGGCGGCCTGTTTTTCGATGACTTTAATGAGCTGGGTTTCGAACAGAGCTTTGCCTTTATGCGCAGCGTTGGCGATAGTTTCTCTGACGCCTATATCCCTATTTTAGAGCGTCGCCACCAGATTGCTTTCAGCGAGGCCGAGCGTCAGTTTCAACTCTATCGCCGGGGTCGCTATGTGGAATTTAATCTGGTCTGGGATCGCGGCACATTGTTTGGTCTGCAGACCGGTGGTCGCACTGAATCTATTTTGATGTCCCTGCCGCCTCTGGTGCGCTGGGAATACGATTGGACGCCTGAGCCGGACAGTGCCGAAGCTGAGCTCTATACTAAATACCTTATTCCTCAAGACTGGGTCTGACATGGTTGATAAATACGCCGTTTTTGGCAATCCGATAGATCACAGCCGATCACCGCAAATTCACACTGCCTTTGCTGCTGAGACCGATCAAGCCCTGACTTATACCAAGCAGCTTGTTGACGCCGATGGTTTCGATGTCGCGGCGGACGAATTTTTTGCTACAGGAGGTAAGGGTCTGAATATTACTGTGCCCTTTAAGCAGGATGCTTACTCTTATGCTGCGCGCTTAACTCCGCGGGCACGACATGCTGGTGCGGTAAATACGCTCAGTCTGCAAGAGGACGGCACAGTGCTCGGCGACACCACCGATGGCGTCGGTATGGTCAGTGATATGTTACAAAATCTTGGCTGGCAGATTCGCGCCAAGCGCGTGTTGGTTTTGGGTGCCGGGGGTGCTGTTCGCGGCATATTAGAGCCTTTAATGGCACAGCAGCCACAGCATGTGGTGATTGCCAACCGCACTCTGGAGAAAGCGTTACAGCTGTCCAAGGGTTTTGCCGAGCAGGGTTATATTCTCGCCTGCGGCTTTGATATGTTGCCGGGTCAGGAGTTTGATCTGGTGATCAATGGCACCAGCGCCGGTCTTACCGGAAGCCTGCCGCCACTGCCTGATGATCTGCTTGCTGCAGGCGGGGCCTGCTACGACATGCTCTATGCAGCGCAGCCGACACCTTTTATGCAGTGGGGTAAGCGTCAGGGTGCCAAGACCGCGGATGGTCTCGGCATGTTGGTAGAGCAGGCCGCGGAATCCTTCTATATCTGGCGTCAGGTCAGACCTGAGACCACAGCGGTTATTCAGTCTCAGCGAGAGCTGTTCTAGAGCTGTTCTAGAGCAGCTCTTTTTGTAACTACCCTTCTTGTGGCTCTCCTTCTTGCAGCTATCCATCTTGCAACTGCTCTGCCAGATACTCATCCTTTAGCTTTACGTAATTAGCGGGGCTGTAGGTAAAGAAATTCTTCTCGCTGTCCGACAGGGCACGCATGGGTTTGCAGGGATTACCCACATAGACAAAGCCGCTGGCCAATGTCTTTCCTGGCGGCACCATACAGCCGGCACCGACAATCACTTCGTTTTCAATCACCGCACCGTCATTCACAATGGCGCCATTGCCAATCAAAATTCGATTGCCCACTGTACAGCCGTGGAGCACCGCTCTATGTCCGATCACCACATCGTCGCCTATGGTTAGGGGCCAGCCGCCGGGATTAAACTCGCTGGCATGGGTAATGTGCAACACGGCGTTATCTTGCACATTGGAGCGAGCGCCGATTCTGATTGAATGCATATCGCCACGAATCACGGCTCCGGGCCAGACTGAGGCGTCATCGCCGAGATGGACGTCGCCAATCACCGTGGCGGCGGGGTCCACATAGACTCGCTGACCCAGTTTGGGGGAGATGCCTCGGTGTGAGCGCAGGTGTTTTCGAAAAGAGTGATCCATATACTGTTATGCCCGATATAATGAGTGTTCCTATTGTGGTGATATTTAAATGGCTTTTTCAACCAAAAAACAATTTATTGCAGGTGTGACCTGTCCCAAGTGCAGCTTATTGGACAAAATTCAGGCCTTTTCCACTGATGGTGTCGATTATCGGGAATGTATCAGCTGTGGCTTTCTCGATGAAATGCGCGTCTATTCGACCCCTCGAGAGCTTGAGACAAGAGTGAATGCCGATGCGGCTGATGACGCGAATAAGATCTCGCCGGTCAAGTTGATGGATCCAAAGGGCTAAGCTCGCAATCTGGGGCTCTTAATCCCCTGCTTTTAATTACAAGCTCTTAATCGAGGCCACTTTTCTAGTTCAGACGAACTCTGGAATTTTGGCTCTTAAACAGTAGGCGAATATTCGAGGATTCTGTGAGGCAGGGAAAACGGTCTGATGGATCTTTGCCCAATGCGCTGGTGTATTGGTGCAGTTTCGCGCTCAGTCCCTCATTCTTTTTGATCGAGGCCAGCAGTTTGTCGTTGAGCAGTTGAATGGCGCTGTCGATCTGGTTGGCAAAGGGCTCGCCGATAATATGGTGCACAATCAAGTTTGATCTGGTCATGTTGACCGGGATCACCGGGCAGTTGAACTGGGCGCTGAGGGTATCGTTGAGCTCCTCAAGTAACCGGTGTGCCAGATAGGCCTGATACATGTTGGCTTCCAACCCCTCTTCCGCAGACATAATGTCCATGGGCACATCGAGAAATTCTTTGGCGGTGGTTAATTGTCGGGCAATTTCGCCGTTGACCCCGGCGCAGGCGATAAAATCTTCGAAGGCAGTAATCAGGTCTGGCACCAATTCGATATATTTTTTAATAAAAGATGCCAGAGCGGCAGTCCCATCACTCTCTCTTAGCCGTATAGACTCGTGCAAATGCTGCACTCGCTCATTTAAGTACGCGATCAAAAATTCGCTGCTTTGATTGGAAAGTGGAGGCATGGGTCACTCTCTGTTGGTACGGAATTTGGAGAAAAGCCCATTCACAGGGTTGATATCCACTAACGGTCGCGGCCATAAGCCTGATGACTATGGTCTAAATCTAGCAGATATTAGGACCTGTGCCATAAAGTTTGTCCCTTTTTTGCTCGCTGACGATTTGTGTGAGCACATTTGTAAGACGCAATTGAGCCTGTAATACAGTAGTGATAATAGGTTTGCTTTGCTATACTGCCGCCGCTTTTCACCCGCCTGAATTTCAGGTCGGGGACCAATTCGAAAAGCACGAGCTTAAAAAAGTATTAATTACCACGGAGAAACAAGCGATGTTGAAAAGAGCGCGAGCACTTTTCTTGAGTCTATTGAGCCTTGTTGTTTTATTGCCCTTAGCGGGCAGTGCATTGGCTGAAAGTTCAGCCAGCCAACTCAATATGCCCCAAGGTGTCACCGAAGTCAGTCAAGCAGCTTATGACATTCACATGATCATGATCTGGGTCTGTACCGTTATCGGTGTCGGTGTTTTTGGTTTTATGTTCTACGTGATGTATGCGCACCGCAAATCCCGCGGCGCCGTAGCAGAAAACTTTCATGAACACTTAGGTGTTGAGTTGCTTTGGACGATCGTCCCGACAATCATTTTGATTGTTATGGCTTTCCCAGCGACTACGGCACTGTTAAAAGTCTACGACACAGACAATCCAGATATCGAAATTAAGATTACTGGCTATCAGTGGAAGTGGCAGTACGAATATCTCGGCGAAGGCGTTAAGTTCATGAGTGAACTGCGCACCTCTGACGACGAAGTCTATGGTCGCGAGCCCAAGGGTGAGCACTATCTTCGCGAAGTCACCGAGCCATTGGTTCTTCCTGTAGGCAAAAAGATTCGCTTCCTGGTAACAGGCAATGACGTAATTCACTCCTGGTGGGTTCCCGATTTTGGTGTTAAGCGCGATGCGGTCCCCGGACTGTTCACCGCTGGTTGGGCCAAGACGGACCAGCCTGGTACCTATGTCGGTGAATGTACCGAGCTGTGCGGACAGGGCCACGCCTTCATGCCAGTAGTTGTAGAAGTGAAAGAAGAAGCTGAATACAACGCATGGTTAGCCAACAAGAAAGCTGAAGCCGTCGAGTACGCTTCGACTATCGGTAAAGAGTGGACTGCGGAAGAACTGATGGCTAAAGGCGAAGGCGTTTATTTGCAGAGTTGTGCAGGTTGTCACCAGGCTGACGGCGGCGGTATTCCCGGCGTATTCCCAGCTATTAAAGGCAGCCCCATCGCCCTGGGTCCTCAAATTGGCCACATTGCAGTATTGATCGACGGTGTCCCCGGCTCAGCTATGCAATCATTTGCTGACCAGCTTTCCGAAGTCAATATAGCCGCGGTTATTCACTATCAGCGAAATGCTTGGGGCAACAATGTTGGCGATGTTACTCAGCCAATTGATGTTCTCAACTACAAGCAAAGCAAATAAGGGAGATTAGATAAATGGCACATGGTCCCGCAACATTGGCAGATGGCTGGCGCGCTTATATAAGCCGCTGGGTATTTACGACCAATCACAAAGACATTGGTACTCTGTACCTTTGGTTTAGCTTTGCAATGTTCTTAATGGGCGGCGCTTTCGCGATGGTTATTCGCGCAGAGTTGTTCCAGCCAGGCATGCAGTTAATTAGACCTGAATTTTTCAACCAGATGACCACCATGCACGGCTTAGTGATGGTGTTCGGCGCGATTATGCCGGCCTTTGTTGGCTTGGCTAACTGGATGATTCCCCTGATGATCGGGGCACCAGATATGGCTCTGCCACGTATGAACAACCTGAGTTTCTGGATCCTGCCGTTTGCGTTTGCGATCCTGACTTCAACGTTGTTTATGGAAGGCGGCGGTCCCAACTTCGGTTGGACTTTCTACGCGCCACTGTCGACTACCTACGCACCAGAGTCGGTTAACTTCTTTATCTTCGCAATCCATATTATGGGTGCCTCATCAATCATGGGCTCGATTAATATTATTGCTACTGTAATGAACATGCGCGCTCCCGGCATGACTTACATGAAGATGCCGCTGTTCGTATGGACCTGGGTAATCACAGCATTCTTGTTAGTTGCTGTAATGCCAGTTCTAGCCGGCGCTGTAACCATGATGTTGATGGATATTAACTTCGGTACCAGCTTCTTCGATGCTGCTGGTGGCGGTGACCCTGTATTGTTCCAGCACGTATTCTGGTTCTTTGGTCATCCAGAGGTTTACATCATTATCTTGCCAGCCTTTGGTGTTGTATCGCAGATTATTCCAACTTTCAGCCGCAAGCCGCTGTTCGGTTACTCGTCGATGGTTTATGCCACGGCAGCGATCGCCTTCTTGTCTTTCGTAGTCTGGGCTCACCACATGTTTACTGTGGGCATGCCAATCGCCGGTGAGCTGTACTTTATGTACGCCACTATGCTGATTGCAGTGCCAACAGGTGTGAAGGTGTTTAACTGGATCACCACCATGTACAAAGGTTCATTGACCTTTGAAACTCCCATGCTATTCAGTATCGCCTTTGTGATTCTGTTTACCTTTGGTGGCTTCACTGGCTTGATGTTGTCGATTGCGGCTGCAGATATGCAGTACCACGATACCTACTTTGTTGTTGCTCACTTCCACTACGTAATGGTTGCAGGTGCAGTATTTAGTGGCACGGCTGCTATCTACTACTGGCTGCCAAAGTGGTGTGGAAAGATGTACAACGAAACCATGGGTCAGGTGCAGTTCTGGGTTGCCTTTATCGGCTTTAACATTGCCTTTATGCCACAGCACTTCTTGGGTCTAGCCGGTATGCCACGTCGCTACGCTGACTACGGTCTGCAGTTTGCTGACTGGAATATGGTCTCTAGTATTGGTGCCTTTATCTATGGCGGCGCGCAGATCATGTTGCTGTACAACGTAATTGCAACGATCCGCAACGGCAAGCCAACCACTGAAGAGAAAACTTGGGAAGGTGCTGAAGGACTGGAGTGGACTGTTCCATCACCAGCGCCTTACCACACGTTCGCAAAGCCTCCCGAGTTTAAATAGGGAGGCCTAGGCTATGTCAACTGACGCTTCCAATCGAAGAGTTGTGGTTAAGTCGTTATTCGGTGCGGCGGGTATGTTTGCTTTTGCAATCTTTGTGTTGCCGCCAATGTATGACCTGTTTTGTGAGATCACCGGACTCGGTGGCAAGACAGGTGATGAGTACACTGCGGTTGATGTGAAGATTGATACATCGCGCGAGGTCAGAGTTAGGTTTGTGGCCTCAAACAATGCATCTATGCCCTGGGTATTTAAACCGACTCAAGACAGTGTTGTAGTGCACCCAGGTGAGCCCACAGAGATCACCTACTTTGCCCACAACGTGACCGACCAAGATATGGTTTCCCAGGCGATACCCAGTTTGGTGCCAAATAATGTGGCTGATTATTTCCACAAGACAGAGTGTTTCTGTTTTGAGAATCAGCCTCTGGCAGCAGGCGACCAGGCAGACCTTAAGCTTGTATTTATTATTGATCCGGATTTGCCGGCGGGCGTCAATAGTGTGACGCTCTCCTATACGATTTTCGATATAACCGATCGAGTGGCAGATCCAATAGCACAGTTATAGTCATTCCCAAGCGCTTGGGAATAACAACACGGAGATAAAAGATGTCAACAGAAAGCAGTTATTACGTACCCGAGCAGAGCAAACTGCCGATTATCACTGCCACGGGCATGGGATTAATGGCTTATGGCGCCGCGTCTTGGGTTGTCAGTGGTGGAAGCATGATCTTCACCGCCGGCCTAGCTATTATGGCAGTGGTGATGTTCAAGTGGTGGAGCCTGGTTATTGATGAGAATATGCGTGGCTTGGCCAACGATCAGCTCAAGCGCTCTTATGTTCTGGGTATGCTGTGGTTTATCTTCTCCGAGGTAATGTTCTTTGCCGCGTTCTTTGGCGCGCTCTTCTACTTGCGAGTTATTGTTAACTCCTGGTTGGGTGGTGATGCGGCTATCGGCATATTTGACGATACCCCTACCGATGCTGCTGTTGCCAACAATGCTATCCTCTGGCCTGGCTATGAAGCCGAGTGGCCGCCGATGATCACTCCTGATCAAGCGGCAAATGGTGCCAATGCAGTCTTTAAGGGTCCCGACGAAGCGATGAGCTTTCCAGGTTGGGCCAAGTTGTTAGGCTGGTTGCCACTGTGGAACACCGTTATTCTGGTTACTTCTAGTATCACTGTTCATATTGCCCACACCGGACTTAAGAACAATAACCGTAAGCAGTTTATCGGTTGGTTGGCGCTTTCAGTATTGCTTGGCGTGATCTTCTTAGTGCTTCAGGTTGAAGAATATGTGCATGCTTACCAGCATATGGGTCTCACTCTAGAGTCTGGTATCTACGGTACTACATTCTTTATGCTTACGGGCTTTCACGGGGCTCACGTAACACTGGGAACCATCATGCTGTTGATCGCTTTGATTCGCGCAATCAAAGGGCACTTTAGCAATGAAGATCAGTTCGGCTTTGAAGCTGCGTCCTGGTACTGGCACTTTGTCGATGTTGTTTGGCTCATCTTGTTCTTTGTAGTCTATGTTTTTGACTAAACAGAACTTTGCTAGACGTAAAAAAACGGCTAGGCAATTTGCCTGGCCGTTTTTGTTTGTAGGCTAGATAGCAGCCATGAGCTACTAAGAGCTATGAGCGATCAACAGCCCCGAGCAATTGACAGCCTTTAGGGCTTCGGCGCTGCCGGAGCTGTTGGCATAGCAGGCGCGACATTCTCTGGGTGCAGTTGTTTGTCCCATGGAGCCTGACTTTTGATCTGTCCTGTGTAGGCGCCGTATATAATGGTGCCAACTAACATCACTGCCAGGGTGACTCGCAGGCCCAGAGCATAGAGCAGACGTTTCTTATTGCTGCCCCCAAGATCCTTGACCAAAAAATTTAAGCCGCCAAATAGGCTGGCTATCAGGGCTATAAGGAGTATAAGCATTAGAGTCTTGAGCATAGTGGTCTCGGATTAAAGAAAATAAAAAACAGAAAGTGGAATTGAAACATAAATGAACACCAACCCACATCTTAACGCGGAAACCTTTTCTTGGCAGCCAAATGCCAAGTTATTGTTCCTCGTGCTGTTAATGATGCCGCTGTTAATTAGCTTGGGTTACTGGCAATTAGATCGCGCCCAAGAAAAGCGCGAGATATTAGCTGAGTTTAAGGCCAATCAGCAATCCTTGCCCGCCGCCTTTGAGCAGCTCGATCTGGGTAAAAATCTACAGTATAAACAGGTTCAATTTGTCGGCGAACTAGATGCATCGCGGCGTGTTTTGCTGGATAATCGCGTGCGCAACGGCCGGCCCGGATATGAGATATTTGAAGCCCTGACTATAGTTGGTGGCGACGCAAAGGTACTGGTCAATCGTGGCTGGGTGCAGGGATCCTTAGACCGCAACCAGCTACCTGAGATAGAGCCTGCGCCTGGCCAGGTGCTGTTGCGAGGCTCTCTCTACAAAGTATTGCGTGGCGGCCTTCAGTTAGATGATGGCGTGCGTGTTGTAGACAGCTGGCCGGGGCGGGTAGGTTGGATCTCCACCGAGCGCGCCGCAGAAATATTTGGTGAAGAATTTTTCGCCTACCAGTTGCGATTGGATAGCGATTCAATTGGTGCATTAACCACCGGTTGGCCGACAGTGTCGGTACAGCCAGAAAAACATACAGCCTATGCAGTACAGTGGTTTGTTATGGCGTTGGTACTGTTACTACTTACAATAAACGCCAACTCAAATCTGGCGGCATGGTATAAATTTAAAATGGCAAAAACAGAGAGTGAATCTTAATGAGTG
>CAWLBR010000010.1:0-31490 GCA_963855085.1 Gammaproteobacteria bacterium | reverse complement strand
TTGCCAGCCAGTTTTTGACCATAGGCATAGCCCGCTGCCTGGGGGATCTGCGTCGCCAGCGGCGAGCTAATGGTCATAAAGTTTAGCTCGCGACAGCCATAGTGAACGGGCATCTGGCGGCCTTTGCCCAGATCTTCAACATTGCTAAACAGTTGGTTCATAAACTGCTCAGTGGTGAAGCCACGGTAGCGCAGGGCGAGCTGCTCGCGATACTGAGCCATCACCATATCATCGGCTTGAAATGCGGCAATGGTTCCGGCCACTGAGGCTTCTTCGCCGGTGCAGGTGAGATAAAAACTCAGACGTCCCTGACGCTGAGCGCCAACCATGCGCTCGTCGAGAAGGCGGGTGTAGAGCATATCCGTATAGATCTTTGTTGCCAGCTCCGGGGACATCGGTGCCACTGCGGCGCCGGGACATAGCTCGCCATCAGCCTGGAGTTGTGTCAGGGTGGGGATCACTAAGGATGATGCATCCAAAAAAACAGGCGATGTAATTAGACCTGGCTCAGGCTGCTTATCGAGCTCAGGCTGCTTACTTGGCTCAGGCTGTGCCTTCTGCGGGGGATTCTTTACTGCCATATAACACCTCTTACAATTTTGCTCTTAAATTGGGCTATTAAATTGGGCTATATAAGTCACGCTATCAAACAGCGGTTTTAGTCTAATCCCCGCATCTGAAAAACGATCTTTTAAGTCTTATTTATAGCTGCAAAATTAGCATGAGGAGTGCTAGAGAATCCTGCCAAAGTATTGGTTTGACGCCCCTTATTAAGATATTAAATTGCGTGAATATATGTCGAATTGGGGATTTATTGCGGTTATTTATCTACACTAATAAAACGTACCAAACAGTTTCAAAGCTATGGCATTATTTGATATTGATGTTTCGCTCGGCAAAGCGCTTGAATTCAAATAAAAACACATCGGCAACGGCTAATGAGCAACCACTCTATGACTGAATATAAGCTGGACAATATTGACTGGAAGATTCTGGATATTCTGCAATCAGATGCCAGCATCTCTAATCTGGAACTCTCTGAAAAAGTGTTTCTGTCCCCCTCGCCCTGTTCTAGGCGGGTCAAGAACCTTGAAACTCTGGGCTATATTTCTCGTCGCGTTACCTTGATTGATCCGCGCAAAGCTGGGTTGCCGGTTACTGTATTTGTGCAGGTGACCATGCACCATCAGGTAAAAAAGGATCTCGACCATTTTGCCCAGCGGGTGCTCGAGTGGCCCCAAGTCATGGAGTGTTATCTGATGACTGGGGACTTTGACTATCTGATTCGAGTGGTGACACCGGACCTGTTTGCATACCAAGAGTTTCTCGATCAGTTAACTCAGGTCAACGGTGTAGATCACGTTAAGAGTAGCTTCTCTCTAAAACCGATTTGCTATAAGACTGAATTGCCATTGGGACATTTACTCTAGGCTACAGTCGTACTTTCTAAACTAATAAGGACCTAGGCTAATGACAGCCTAGGCCGGCACCAGGCCTAAGCCAATACAGGATCTGGCTGATAAATACTTTGGACGCGGGTGAAACGCTCCTCAGCGACCTGATCTGCAATAACAAATGTGGGGACATTCTCGCTATCACTGCGGACAAATATTTCTCGCAGCGTGGCGCCAATCCCTTCCACCTTGGCCTCCAAATCTGCAGCATAATTCTCTACACCATAGTTTTCTTCAAACATTTTTCGCTGATAGTAAACATCAACAATTCCCCCAGCATTAACCACATAGTCCGGTGCGTAGAGGATGCCGCGCTGGTGTAACTGATAGCCATGTTGCACAGTGGCGAGCTGGTTATTAGCAGCACCTGAAACAATAGATACCTTGAGCTGAGCAATAGTTTGATCGTTAATCGCCGCACCCAGAGCACAGGGGGCAAAGACATCTACATCCAGTGAAAAGATCTTATCGCCCTTTACTGCAGTGGCATTTAGCTCACGTACAGCACGATCCACATTGGCCTGGATAATATCAGTAACAAAGAGCTCTGCACCTGCATCCCTCAACTGTTGCGCAAGGCGATAACCTACATTGCCGAGCCCTTGAATAGCCACTTTTACACCGTTTAAATCAGTGCGCCCAAGTTTGTGATATACCGCTTCGCGAAGACTGACAAAAACACCGTAAGCCGTACTCGGTGATGGATCGCCGCCGTGAGCTGAGACTTTATCGACGCCGCTGACAAAACGGGTTTTTTCACCGATTTTAAGCATATCGGCAACCGAGGTGCCGGAGTCTTCAGCGGTAATGTAGCGGCCGCCAAGTCCCTGAATAAAATCCCCCATGGCATGGAGCAGCGCATCGGTTTTGTCCCGCGCTGGATCGCCAATAATCACCGCTTTGCCGCCGCCAAGTTTTAGGTTGGCCAGAGCCGATTTGTAGGTCATGCCGCGGGACAGGCGCAACACATCAGTGAGCGCTTCATCGTCTGATGCATAGGGCCACATACGACAGCCGCCGAGGGCTGGCCCAAGATTAGTATTGTGCACCGCAATAATGGCTTTGAGACCCGATGCCCTATCGTTAAAAAAAGCGACCTGCTGATGATCATCAAATTCACTGTGGGAGAAAACGGACATTCATGGCTCCAGTTACAGAGTGCTAAATACTTAGCGTTTAAAAATTAAATTTTAGCAGCAGTACAGCGGAGAAAAATTGCGTTTTTAATGGGAAATCTGATCCCTATAGCAGGCCGACAAAGATTTCACTGAGAAAATAGAATTAATAACCAAATAGCCATTTGATTTGGGACTGGTATAGGAATGCTCTGCGAGTAATCTAGAAAGGCAATCTAGAGAGGCTACCTTCAGTTGGATAGAACCAAGAGAGAATATATTGGATATGAGTTGGTAACATGATTGGCGTTATAAATGAGAGTTTATCAAGGTCAGATTATTGTTGAGTCATAGCCTTATTGATAAGCATCAATTTTTTTCACCCGGACCTGTTTATAGTTTTTATCACAGAAAATTAACTTAACAGGTACTTAGTTAACTGGCACTTAGTTAACTGGCACTTAACGTTTCAGGCTAAGTAACCAAGAACCTATTTTCATATCGAGAGGAGTGTCGTGATGGTCTCAGAGATACAACAACCAACGCACCTAATGAGCCGCTTGCAACAGGACTTCAATGATTTATTTAGACCTTTCGCCGAGAAACCTTCCCCACCGTCAAACACCGACAGCTCAGCTGTCACCGGCCAGTGGATTCCTCCGATCAATATACATCAGGCCGACAGCCAATTTTTTATCAGTTTGAATATCCCCAGAATTGACGCGAAGGATGTGAAATTGAGTATCAATAATGGGGTTTTATCCATTAAGGCCGAGCGCAAATTGCACCGCAGTCAATACCGCAATGGCTTTTACAGTAATCAGTCTGGCGAAGATAATTTTTGTCGCCGTTTCAGCCTCCCAGAATCAATCGACCCAGAAAAAATTTCCACCAAATTTCGCGATGGTGTTCTGACTATTACACTGGGACGACGCGCGGTAGCTCAGTAGAAAAAGGCGGAAACAAGAGTAGAAACAAAAGTTCAAGTTGATCCGGACTCAAACCTAATTCATGACAGTAAGTAACCTCCTCTCCTCCCGGAGCTGGAGTATTCTGCAGCCTCCGCCATCCCCCCCTTTGGCGGAGGTTTTTTTACACTTTAGTTTGATTGTTTAGCTTGACTGTTTAGCGTTTGTTTTGTGCTGACTTAGTTATGGGTTTGCTCTGGGGATCTACCTACTCAGGTGCTAACTCAGGTTCCAACTCAGGTTCCAACTCAGGCAGCAATGATTGGTAGAGCCCCTCATAGACTTTGGCACTCTGATCCCAGGAGAAGTTCTCACGCATTCCGGCGCGCTGGAGTTCTCGCCACAGCAGCAGGTTGCCATAGACAAATTCAAGACGCAGCAGCGCTTCAAACAGAGCACTGATGCTGTGTTCCCAGAACAACACACCAGTGGCATCGGCAATATCCTCAGAATAAGGTGGTATATCAATAATCGTGTCGGCCAGGCCACCCACGCCGTGGGCAACAGGCACGGTGCCATAACGCTGAGCATACATCTGAGTTAATCCACAGGGTTCGTAGCGCGAGGGTATTAATAAGGCGTCGGCACCGGCGATTATCAGATGCGCAATTCTCTCGTCGTAGATCAGCTTGATACTCAGGCGGCCAGGATATTTGCGCGCGGCGCCTATTAATGCCTGCTCAATGTTTTTATCGCCGCTGCCAAGCACTACTAGATCGAGGCCCTGCTGCATTATTAATGGCAGTGCGTCTAGGATTAGGTCTATACCTTTCTGGTCCGTGAGTCGGGACACTACACCAATAAGTAGGCGCTCATGATTGCTCGCCAGATGGAATTCCGCTTGCAGAGCCAACTTATTAAAAATTTTGCGGTGCAAACTACTTGGGCCATAGAGGGTTTCAATAAAATGATCATTGCCTGGGTCCCAGAGATTATTGTCTATGCCGTTACCAATCCCGCAAAAACGCTGACCGGTAAAGCGTAGCAAGCCATCGAGCCCACAACCAAACTCTGTTGTCAGGACTTCTTGGGCATAGCCTCGACTCACTGTATTCACGGCATCAGCAAAGACGATGCCAGCTTTGATAAACGACATTTTGCCGTGGAATTCTACTGCTCGAAAATCCCAAAGACGCAGACCATCGATGACCTCAGGCAAGTTTAATGCACTGAAATCCGCGTTGCTAAATAGCCCCTGATAGGCGAGATTGTGAATCGTGTAAAGAGACTGAGGTCGGGATTTGTAGACTTTTAATAGCAGCGGTACCAGGCCGGTGTGCCAATCATTGCAGTGCACCAGATCCGGCTGCCATTTGAGACCGGCACGATTGACCCCAATCAATGTAACTATGCGACAAAAAAGACCGAAGCGCTGAGCATTGTCGTCCCAACCGCTGTCACTGTATTCGCCATAGGGGCCGCCGGGGCGATCAAATAGCGCCGGGCAATGCACCAGATAGACAGGTATATCCGTATTTTTGAGATTGGTTTTTAACAGGCTAACCTCGTAACCCTGAATGGTTGTGGTGATCTGCCCCACCGCTTTTAAATGGCTGAGATTATTTAACAAACTGCGATAGGCTGGCAGCACAATGCGCACTGTATGGCCCTGGCGTTGTAATGCCAGAGGCAGATTGTAGGCGACATCGGCTAGGCCGCCGGTCTTGATTAAAGGGTATAACTCACTGCAGGCAAAAAGAATATTCACAGAGCGTCGCCGTTGAGCCTCGTCAGTACTATGCCAGCCAGCGGCGGTAGTATCAGTGCCAGTGAGTGGGGCTGATCCATCCAGGCTTTGGCTTCGCTGTGCACTAACCCCGTATTACCCATATTGCTGCCGGCATAAAATTCAGAATCCGAATTAATCAACTCGCGATAAATGCCCTCATCGGTGATACCTATGCGGTAATCAAAACGGGGCTCAGGGGTGAAATTAAGCACGACTATAATCACCTCAAAGGCCGATTTACGTTGATAGCTGAGTACTGACTGCTGCCCGTCATGACATTCTACCCACTGAAACCCGCGAGTTTCAAAATCATAATAATAGAGTGCCGAATGACGGCGATAGAGGTAATTAAGGTCGGTGACCAATCGCGTAACGCCTTGATGGCGATCAATACCCATTAGCTGCCAATCCAATGATTTCTGACAGTCCCACTCGTCGCGCTGGGCAAATTCCGCTCCCATAAACAGCAGTTTTTTCCCCGGCCAGGTGTACATAAACAGATAGAGTAATCGTAGATTGGCAAATTTTTGCCAGTCGTCACCGGACATTTTCTCCAGCAGTGAGCGCTTGCCGTGAACCACTTCATCGTGAGACAGCGGCAGCATAAAGTTTTCGTGGTGGGCATAGAGGGCACTAAAAGTCAGCAATTCGTGATGATAGCAACGATGGATTGGGTCTTTTTGCATATATAGCAAGCTGTCATGCATCCAGCCCATATTCCATTTCATCGAAAAACCAAGGCCGCCAACCCAGGTCGGTCTGCTCACTTGGGGCCAGGCTGTGGACTCTTCAGCAATCATCACTGCCCCTGGAAACTGTTTATGTACCACTACATTGAGTTCCCGCAGAAATGCAATCGCCTCAAGGTTTTCATTGCCACCGTATTGATTGGCTACCCATTCATCCTCTTTCCGTGAGTAGTCGAGATAGATCATCGAGGCCACCGCATCAACTCGCAAACCATCTATATGGAATTCGCGAAACCAATAGAGCGCATTGGCCAATAAAAAATTCTTAACTTCATTGCGACCAAAATTAAATGTCAGTGTGCCCCAGTCTGGGTGTTCGGCCAGTCGGGCATCGCCGTGCTCATAGAGTGCCGAGCCATCAAACTGAGCCAAACCATGCTCGTCCTTTGGGAAATGCCCTGCCACCCAATCGACAATAACGCCAATATTGTAGCGATGGGCGCAATTGACAAAGTAGCGCAGATCATCGGCACAGCCAAAGCGGCTGCTGGGGGCATAGTAACCTGTAGTTTGATAGCCCCAGGATTCATCCAGTGGGTGCTCGGCAATGGGCATCAGTTCAATGTGGGTAAAGCCGAGTTCTTTGACATAGGGAACTAGGCTGTGGGCAAGGGATCTCCAATTCATAAAGCCGCCGTCCTCGGCCCGGCGCCAGGATCCGGCATGCATCTCATACACCGATAGGGGCGCATGCTGCCAGTCCCGGTGGCTGCGGCGCTCCATCCACAGTTGGTCGGACCAGCTGAAACTGCTCTCACTAGCGACAATAGAGGCGGTGCGAGGCCGCAGCTCTGAGCGCTGAGCATAGGGGTCGGCTTTTAATGAGATAAGCTCGCTGTCGCTATGGCGAATTTCATATTTGTAGCGGGCATCTATAGCCAGCCCGGGAATAAACAATTCCCATATGCCGCTGCCGCCCCGACAGCGCATGGAGTTAACCCGACCATCCCAATTGTTGTGATCGCCAACTACACTGACACGCTGGGCATTGGGTGCCCAAACGGCGAATAGCACACCGTTAACATGGTCGATGCGATGGAGATGAGAGCCGAGTTTTTGATAGATATGTTGATGTGAACCCTCGGCAAAGAGGTGCATATCCATATCGCTTAATTGGGCGGCAAAACTGTAGGGGTCGCAGCGGTAATGGCAGTTACCCTGAGCGTCCTCCCAATGAATTAAATAGTGCTGAGGAATAGCATCGGCGCCGATCCACTCGAATAGATCGGTGTCGCCAAGCCGCCGCATTGGCAGCGTAGGTCCCTCGATTGCAGCGCTGACGGCACCTGGCAATAACGCGCGAACACGCCAGTGATTGTCGGCCACCCAGTGACGACCCAGAATACTAAAGGGGTCGTGATGACGCATCTCCAACAACCGCTGCATGGGTTCGGTAATGGTACTTGCAGCGGCTGAACTGATACTTTTCTGTGTACTAGACTCTGAATCAGATGAGTTTTTAATAGCGGATCCTTAGCCCATTAAAGGGATAGATGGAGACTGTCCGGCAACTGCTTTTAACATGCCCTCGGTACGATAAAACGGCAACTCGGCATTTTCTGCACTGTTGGCCGTGGCGATAATATCTCCAGAGGAGACAATCCCTGCCAGAGTTCCTTGATCGTTGACTACAGGCAGTCTGCGCACACCGTTTTCACGCATGATATCCAGTGCTGTCTGCACATCATCGTTGAGATGGCATTTGTGCAACAGCTGGTTATCGGTTATGTCATTCGGTGTCAGCTCCCACAGTGGCCTCTGCTGTAGAGCAGCGCCAATGGCTATGTCTCGATCAGTAACCATAGCTATAGGGCGATTATTTTGGTCGACCACTGGCACAGAGCCACAGTCGTCGTTCCACATTACCGTAGCTATAGCACTCAACGGTGTATTGCGATTACAGGTCGATACTTGGTTGGTCATCAATTGTTTCACATTCATTTCTCTTAACTCCTCTAGGCTTGTCCGCGACCGCGAACAGGGAGGCAATCGTCATCAAATTTAGCCCTGAGGGTATTGACCCGAATCAAGATTCTAAAAGCCACTTGATGGTCAAATTTTCCTCTACCTAAGGTTAGTTTTTTATTACGCAAAAGACAGGAAATATAATGAATCAAATCGTCACGGATAAACATTGGGCTCCACATGCAATACGTGAAGCGAGTAACAGCCGTTTCGTTAGCCGGCTGACAAAAAACACTCTCGGATTAATTCTTGCTGGTGGCTGTGGCTCAAGGTTGAATCAACTGACACGCTGGAGAGCGAAGCCGGCAGTGCCATTCGGTGGGCAATTTCGGATTATTGATTTTGCCCTGTCCAACTGTGTTAATTCCGGTATTCGTCGGATTGGCGTGCTCACTCAGTACAAAGCCCATTCTCTAATCCGGCACATACAGCGCGGCTGGGGATTTCTGCACGGCGAATTCGATGAGTTTGTCGAGTTGCTGCCGGCCCAGCAGCGCCTTGAGAGTTCTTGGTATCTGGGCACCGCCGATGCGGTCTATCAGAATATCGATATAGTGCGCAATCACAACGCCGACTATGTGTTGATTCTAGCCGGAGATCATATTTACAAAATGGACTATGGCCCGATGCTGGCACAGCATGTGGAAAAAGGCGCCGACTTAACCATTGGCTGTATTGAGATGGCCACAGATCAAGCCAGTGCCTTCGGCGTGATGAGCGTCGACCTACAGAGTCGAATAATCGAGTTTGAAGAGAAGCCAGCGCAGCCCTCAAGTATCGCCGGCAAGCCAGGTCGATCGCTGATCTCCATGGGTATTTATATTTTTAACCGCCAGTTTCTTATCGACCAGCTGATCAATGACGCCGACAATATCGACTCCAATCATGACTTCGGACAAGACCTGATTCCCGAGCTTATCGAGAAACACAGGGTCTATGCCTATTCCTTTCGCGATACCTTGCGTGACTGTCCTAACAGAGTCGCTAACAGAGCCTCCGACGACTCAGCTGGTGAAGGGGAGCAACCGCCCCAAGCCTACTGGCGCGACGTGGGCACAGTGGACGCCTATTGGCGCTCCAACCTTGAGCTTATAGGCATCACCCCCGAGCTCAACCTCTATGACCGCGAGTGGCCAATTTGGACCTATCGCGAACAAACACCGCCGGCAAAATTTGTTTTTGATGAACCTCAGCGCCGCGGCATTGCTATCGACTCAATGGTTTCCGGTGGCTGTATTATCTCTGGCGCAATCGTCCGTCACTCACTGTTATTTAACAATGTGAGCGTCGATGAAGGCAGCCGGGTAAGTAACTCTGTGGTGTTACCGGAAGTGCGGATTGGTAAGTCCTGCCGGATCAATAAGGCCATTATCGATAAGGGCGCAGTGCTGCCCGACAATACAGTAATCGGTGACAATTTAGAGGACGATGCCGAACGCTTTTATGTCAGCCCCGACGGAGTTGTTCTGGTAACCCCAGATATGCTCGGACAGGTACTTCACCATGCCAGATAAAACACTAGATTCTGCTATATCACTCAATGTCGTGCTCTGCTGGCATATGCACCAGCCAGAGTATCGCGATCCCATCTCCGGGGTCTGCGACCAGCCCTGGACCTATCTGCGGGCGATCAAAGACTATACCGATATGGCCGCGCATCTCGAGCAGGTGCCCAACAGCCGCGCCGTAGTTAATTTTAGCCCGCTCTTACTGCTGCAGCTAGATCGCTATAGTGAGCAGTTCAACCGATACTTTATCGATAACCAACCACCCCTAGACCCACTCCTAGGGGCACTGGTAGAACCGACCTTCGACAAAGATCACGAGGCCAAATACAAGCTCGTCAAACGCTGCCTCGACCACCATAATTTCACCAGTGGTCAGCACTTCGAAACCTATATTGCGCTGAATAATATAGGCCGCCATATTCTCGATAATCCCAGTCATATAGCCTATGTCTGCGACGAATTTTTTACCGACCTATTGGTTTGGTTTCATCTCACATGGCTGGGAGAAACTGTGCTCAGAGATGATCCGCGAGTACAAAAACTGATCGCCCGCGAGAGACGTTATTCCCTGTATGACCGCATCCAACTGATGCGTGTTATCAGCGATCAAGTCAGTCAGGTTATACCCCGATATCGCGCCCTTGCTGAGCGTCAGGTTATCGAGTTGTCTATGACGCCCTATGGTCATCCCATCGGCCCCTTACTGGTGGACCTAAACAGCGCCAAAGAGGCCACGCCCCATATTGTGATGCCCAACGCAACAGAATACCCCGGTGGTGAAGAGCGTCTAAACTGGCACATCGAAGCTGGCAAAGAGGTTTTTATAAAACATTTTGGCGCCACGCCCATCGGCTGTTGGCCCGGCGAGGGGGCACTGAGTGACGCCAGCCTGACAGTGTTGGATAACAGTGGTTTTGCCTGGGCTGCCAGTGGCGCTGGTGTCTTGGGTAACAGCTTGAAAAACTCTGGGCAACAGAGCAATGATTCCGACACCGATCTCTATAATGCCTACTCTGTGGGCGATCGCGCTATTCGCTGCTTTTTCCGCGATGACCATCTCTCGGATCTTATCGGCTTCACCTATTCACAGTGGCACGGTGACGATGCGGTGGCCGATCTTGTCAGTCGACTCGAGGAAATAGCCCAGCGCTGTGCAGAGCAACCGGATGCCGTGGTTGCGATTATTATGGACGGCGAAAATGCCTGGGAGCACTACCACCAAAATGGCTTCTATTTTTTACGCGGGCTCTATCGCCAGCTGGCCGACCATCTCGACCTCAATCTGACAACCTTCTCACAGTGCCTGCAGGGTCATAGCAAACAGCTGTATCATCTCACCGCTGGCAGCTGGGTCTATGGCAACCTCACCACCTGGATTGGCAGTGCCGATAAAAATCGCGCCTGGGATATGCTGATCAACGCCAAGCACAGCTTTGATCAGGTGTTACAGAGCCAACGCCTAAGCGCCGAAGAGCAGCTGGCCGCAGAGCGTCAAATGGCTGTCTGCGAAGGTTCTGACTGGTTCTGGTGGCCGGGGGGAGACAACCCTTCAGAGACTGTCAGCGCCTTTGATGAGCGCTTTCGCCGGCACCTGGAAGCGCTCTATTCCCTACTTACACTACCCGCTCCAGATTATCTTCAGCGCCCCTTTACCCAGAGTTATCCTGGGGATGGGTTTTGCCATCAAGTGCCTCAGGGTGGGGTCATGAGAAGGGCGGAATAATACTAATGCAAAAGACCAACGCCCCAGGATCTCAAACCATAAGATCTCATTCAATAGGATCTCAAGTCATTTTCCAACAGCGCCGCAGCGGCGTGCTGTTGCCAATTACAGCACTGCCAGGAAGCTCAGAAAGAGAGATAGAGCAAAACGGAGAGCTGCAAAAAGAACCAAAGAAAAAACCCGCTAATTGTGGTGTTTTTGACGCCGCCTGCAGGTTTATAGACTGGATCGCCAGTGCCGGATTTAGTATCTGGCAAGTACTTCCACTGGGCCCGACTCACAACGATAACTCACCCTATCTCTGCCTCTCGTCCCTAGCGGGTGAGAGCGATTATATTGGCCTCAACTGGCTGCAGAAAATTGGCCTATTGAACTCCCAGACTGAGTTGTCTGGCATTAGTCACAGGGCAGCGCTAGACCAGGCCCATAGGCGCTTCCAACAGATACCCGCTGGCGATCACTGGCATCGGGAATATCAGCAGTTCTGTACTGAGGCTCAGGACTGGCTGGATGATTTCGCACTGTTTATGGCCCTGCACCAGCAGCATAACCACAGCGCCTGGTCTGAGTGGCCAATCAGTCTACGAGATCGTCATATTGAATCTCTAAAACAGGTTGAACAACAGCTCGAAAATGAGATTTCACAGTTTAAATTTATCCAGTTTTTATTTTTTAAACAGTGGTCGGCGATTCGCGACTATGCCGAACACCGAGGCGTTCTTCTATTTGGCGACATGCCCATATTTGTCGCTTATGACAGCGCCGATGTCTGGGCCAATCGAGATTATTTCAAGCTCACAACAGAGGGACAGCCAACAGTGGTGGCCGGGGTGCCGCCGGATTATTTTTCCGCTGACGGACAGCACTGGGGCAATCCCCATTACAGTTGGGACAATTTGCAGCGAGATAATTTTTCCTGGTGGATCCAGCGCCTGCGGGTGCACTTAAAAATGTTTGATCTTTTGAGAATCGATCACTTTCGCGGTCTCTACAGTGCCTGGGAAATCCCTGCAAACAGCAGCACAGCAGCCGGAGGTCAGTGGCAGCAGGCGCCAGCGGAGCAACTGCTTAATGCGTTGCATGATGGGCTACCAGAACTGCCCTTGGTAGCCGAGGACCTAGGCTTAATGGAACCCGAGATCACGGCACTGCTCGATCAGTTTCAGATTCCCGGTATGGCGGTGCTGCAGTTTGCCTTTGATGGCAACGCAGACAATGCCTATCTGCCGGAGAACCTAAAACAGAACTCGGTGCTGTACAGCGGCACCCATGACAATGACACCAGCCTCGGGTGGTTTCTCGGTCTCTCCGAACAGCAGCAACAGCAAATCACTGATTATCTGCACTGCGATCCTCAAGATTTGCCAAGGGCCCTGTTGGAAAAAGCACTAGCCTCTCTGGCACAGCTTGTCATTATTCCACTTCAGGATCTGCTCGGGCTCGGTGCTGGCCATCGCACCAACACGCCAGGAACGGTGGGCGATAACTGGCTATGGCAGTTTCAGTGGCAACAGTTGGAGCCTGATATAGCAGGGCAATTTATGCGCCTAAACCGAGACTCTGGACGCTGTGAACAGCTCAACACTGACGACTAGGAAGTCCGCTAAAATATTCGAAATTGACAGATATCAATTCAGCCTCAAGGCATTATTGGTTTTATAGGATGGCAGTAAACTCTCGATATTAAAGGCTTCAAAACGCGGAGATTACCATCATGAAAAATATTGCTATCAATGGTCTCGGGCGCGTTGGCAGGCTGGTTTTACGACGCTACCTGGATGGCGGTTATAAGAACTTTAGGATTATCGCCGTCAATGATCCTATGCCCAGCGATCACCTCCTCTACCTACTTAAATATGACTCTGTGCATGGCCCCCTATGGCACAGCATCAATATAACCGAAGACCTATTATCCATTGCCGATGAAGTCTTTGCCCGCTATCAGCTCAGTGAGCCGGATAAATTACCCTGGGCTGAGCACGATATAGATCTTGTTATTGAAAGCAGCGGCCAGTTTTCTCGTTACGACGGCGCTATGCAACATGTCAACGCTGGCGCCAAGTCGGTGCTGGTCACGGCCCCCTGTAAAGATGCGGATATCACTCTAGTGCTCGGCGTGAACGAGGATCAATTCGATGCCGAGCAGCACAGAATCATTTCCAATGCCTCCTGCACCACCACCTGTCTGGCGCCGGTACTCAAGGTGCTGATTGATACCTACGGCGTCGAACGGGCAATGGTAACCACCGTCCACGCCTATACCGCGAGCCAGAGCCTAGTGGATGTCGCCGCGAAGAAAATGCACCGTGGGCGCGCTGGGGGACTGAATATTATTCCCACCTCAACCGGCGCCGATGCCTGCACCATTCTGGTCCTGCCGGAGCTAAAAGATCGCTTGCTGGCACTGGCACTGCGGGTACCAGTTGCCAATGTGGCACTAATCGATATCAGTGCCGAGCTGAGTGACGAGTACCGACTCGAGGCACTGGATAGCAATGATATTAATGGACTGTTTATCCAAGCTTCTCAAGGCCCGATGAAAAACATCATCCAGTACAGCGATGAGCAGCTAGTCTCCAGCGATATTATCGGCAACCCCCATTCGGCGGTTATTCACGGCCTCGCCACCAGAGTATTGCAGGGCAATATGATCAATCTCTTCGCCTGGTATGACAACGAATATGGCTATGCCTGCCGCTGCTTGGATATAGCCGAAAAAATTAGTGATAAACCGTCAAGTGCTGAGGCGGTGGTTTAGATCGCGCTTAGCTCTTAGGTTCAGACAGCTCTTAAGTTCAGACAGCTCTTAGGTTCAAACAGTTGTTAGGTTCACACAGCTCTCGGTTAGCACTGGCTTGATCCGATTAAAAATAATTACATATAGAGGCACAGTCCCATGACAATTTTAAAATCTGCAACTCCTACGCTAACTCACAAATTGGCTCTTAAATTCGTTCTTAAATTCGTTCTTAAATTCGCTCGTCAATTCGTCTTTAAATTCGCCCCTAAATTCGTTCTGACCCTCACAGCAGTTTTGCTGATCAATGCCTGCGCACTGCGAACCCAGCACGACTTGGTGACTTTTCATGAAGGCAAGTTGCCCCGCGGCGAGACAATTAGTATCCAGCCAGCAGAAAGAATGACCCCCGACAATCTCGAATTCAGTTACTACCGAGTACTCATGGCCGAGCAGCTTCGTCAGCTGGGTTACACCCCTGTGGCGTCTGATGAACCGGCAACCTTGGTGGCAGAAGTAGATTACTCTGTCACTGATGGCCAGATTCCTATTGGCGGTGGGCAGCGCGACTATTTTATCTATCCTTTTAGCAGTAGCTACTATGTGCGCTATCACTTTCATAATGGGCGCCACCACAATCCCTATTACTATGGTATCTCCGACCAATGGCCTCTGGAAAATTACAGCTACGCCGTCTATAACCGCAAACTGGCAATTAATATAACCGACAAAACGACAGCAGAGATCCTATTTGAGGGGCGCGCCCAGAGTATTGGACGAGAGAAAGAAATTGCCAGCGCAATGCCCTATATGATCACTGCGATGTTCAATAATTTTCCTGGAGAAAATGGCATCACCAAGGTTGTAACCATTGAGCAGTAATAACAGTGACTACCCGCAACTGGCTTTAATTGACTTTAACTGGCTGTAATTGACTATAAAAGCAGAGTACTTTACAGCCAGAACATAAGGCCCAGTTCAAATGGATGGCTGAGTAAGTGATGGTATGGATAGACGCGCAGCCGATACTGTTTTAGACCACAGTCGTCCGGCGTCCAGTCCACTTCAAAACGGGCCTGAAAATGCTCGCCGGACTGGTGCACCAGCCGCACGCAACGATCGGCGACAAACTGCTGCTGGGCAAAATCGCCCACTAGGCACTCAACCACAATATCCTCAGGATTGAGCCCGTTGAGATTCACAGCCACAGCCAGTGACAGAGTATCGCGCAAATGGATCTCCGGGACTGGCTGTGCCACACAGTGGGCCCGCACTCCTGGCCACATTTCGGTGACGCGCTTTTTCCAGTTGGCCAAGCTCTGGGCAGTGCCCGGACTCGCCAGCCTTGCAGCCTGATTTGCCGCTGCCAAATAGGGTGTCTTTATATAGTCGCCGATCATTCGCTGGGCGCTAAAGCGAGTAATAGTAGAGCTCATGGAAGCACGGGACAGGGCCAGCCAGCGGGACGGATAGCCATTATTATCCCGCTGCCGCCAGGCCGGAATCGCCTGATTTTGTAAAATATCCAGTATGTCTATCGCCTCTTGGCGATCGCGGTAATCTGGATCGTAATCAGGGGCATGAGGAGCGATGCCCCAGCCGTTATCACCGGTGAAGCCCTCGTCCCACCAGCCATCGAGAATACTCAGATTAACCACACCATTTATCGCCGCTTTTATGCCTGAAGTACCGCAGGCTTCAAGGGGATACTCCGGAGTGTTGAGCCAGATATCGCACCCGGATACCAAGGCCCTCCCCAGGGCGATATCATAGCCCTCAAGTAAGATAATGCGGCCGATAAACGGGGGTTCGAGAGAGCGCTCATAGAGCTGCTTGATCAATGCCCTGCCCGGTTCATCATCTGGATGAGCCTTGCCGGCAAAGACAAAAATCACCGGCCGTTTGGTATCACTGACTAGAGCAGAAAGTCGCTCGAGCTCCAAAAAGAGTAGCCCGGCGCGCTTATAGCTAGCAAAGCGACGAGCAAAGCCAATCAATAGCAGATCACCATTGCTGTGACTGATATAGCGCGTACAGCGCTCGATCATTGCCTGACTCAAACCATTGCGCTGGTGCTGGCGCTGCAGGCGCATGGCAATCTCCCCAAGCAAGCTCTGTTTTATCTCGCAGTGGGTGTCCCACCAGGTACGATTATCAATATTTTTAAGCGCCGCCCAATAGTCGCAATTATCCTGCTGTTGCCGCCAGTTCGGCAGTTTGGTGTCAAATAGCGAAGCCCACTTTTTATGGATAAAGCTACCAACATGGACACCATTGGTGATGTAACTGATAGGGTTTTCTGCTGCCGGAATCTGCCGCCACATAGACTGTTCCATCGCGGATGCCACAGCGCCGTGAATACGGCTGACGGCATTGTGAAATCGCGAGCCACGCAAAGCCAGAGCCGTCATATTAAACTGTTGCCGATTCTCTCCCGACTGCCCGAGGGCGAATAAGCGCTCAGGATCGATTGGCAGATCCCGCAGATAGGCACTGCAATAATGCTCTATAACAGGTCTATCGAAACGGTCATGGCCAGCCTCAATCGGCGTGTGAGTGGTGAAGAGGGTTGCGGACGCAACCTGCTCAAGAGCGCCATCAAAATCAAGAGAGCTATCACTGGCCTTGCTCTCAGCCTCGGTATTGCGCCGCAACAGCTGGCGAGTTCTTTCAAGCGAGGAAAAAGCAGCATGACCTTCATTGATATGCCACACCGTGGGCACAATGCCCAGTGCCGCTAGTGCGCGCACTCCACCTATACCTAGAACCATCTCCTGCTGCAATCGAGTGTTGTTGTCGCCGCCATATAGCTGACGCGTGATCAAGCGATTGTCAGACCGGTTCTCAGGCACATCCGAGTCGAGCAAAATAAGTTGAATGCGCCCTACCCTGACCGTACAGAGTCTCAGTGAAACCTGTTCATCGGCGATGGGCACACTAATATGCACCGGCTCACCCGAACTATCGAACACCTGTTTTACTGGAGAGTCACAAAATGATTGGTATCCGTATTGGGCAATCTGGTTACCCTCAGCATCAATGGTTTGGGTGAAATACCCCTCGTGATAGAGCAAGCCCACCGCGACAAAGTTAATGCCCATATCACTGGCCGCCTTGCAGTGGTCGCCGGCGAGAATACCCAATCCACCAGAATAAATCGGGAAGCTTTCATGAAAACCAAACTCAGCGCAAAAGTAGGCCACTACCGTCCCCTGGGGTAGCGGACTGTTGGCCGCTGCCAGTGCCTCAGCCCCTGAATTACAGTAGTTGTAAAACCAAGTCATAACCTGCTTATATTGTTCTAAGTACTCGGGGTCCTCAGCAGCTGACGCCAATCGACTCTCATCGATACGGCGCAAAAAAAGCGTGGGGTTATGGTGACAGCTGATCCAGAGTCCGCGGTCGAGAGCAATAAACAACTCCCGGATCGAACCCTGCCAGCTGTAGAGAAGATTTTCAGCCAGCTCTGCGAGCCCGGCAATAGACTCGGGAAGTTGGGGTTTTACTTCTATCTTAAATTCTGTGATATGCATAATGAGGCCAGTGGTTTTTGTCTTGAGCAGTGACTGTAAAAGTCTGCTAGAAAACAAAGTTGACCGGTATCAAGCAGATTTTTTATACCCTTGCAGTAATTAAAATCGTCTTTTTACAAGTATTGAACGGTCGTCAAGAAAGAGTCAGAAAGACTTTTTAAGCACTGGCTATCAAATCAGGGGTCGTCTATATGTTTATCCAGCTAGGGTTAGTTCCCGCTTAGCAGTCTTTGAAAAATAGTCACACAGCAGCCTGCTGATCTGTGCCAAATTTTTTTTGCCTTCTCAGGCACAGCTGGGAAATATTACTCGCACAGGTATTGTTGTTATGCATGACACCACAGACATCATCATGGACTATCTTGAGTTACCAAGACCTATTGCACTGGTACTAGATGCCGCTGGCAATATCGAACACCTGAGCGACGACGCCTGCACACTGCTGGGCTATCCATTAGCCGATCTTTTAGGGACCAACTGGATTTCACAGTGCCTGCCAAGCTCTTGGCAACAGAAAACCAAAACCATTTTCGACAGCCTAACTCACCATGGCCGCGACCAATCGGAACAATATGTCTACCCTATAGTTGCACAGGACGGGAAGCGCTTTATCTTTTCTTGGCACAGCGAAGCACGCCGGGATCCCAGTGGTAACTATATTGGCTCGATCACCACTGGCATTAAAATTCGTGACAATGCACTGCAAGAAAAAAATTCATTGCTCCAATCTGCAGCGCGCAATCAAGCGGTTCTGGATAATGCCATTGAAGCCATCATCAGTATTAACAGCAGTGGCATCGTTACCCATGTCAACAAAACCACGGAAAAGATTTTTGGCTATCACGAGAGCGAGTTAGTCGGCAATAACGTTTGGTTGTTACTGCCGGATGGGGAGTTTGGTGACAGCGTAAATGATATTAGCGAATATCTAGAAGCGGGTAATAACGGTGGCAGTTTTAATCAAGAATTACAGGCACGACACCGGAATGGTAGCTCTGTGCTTATCGAGTTGACCGTCGCCGAAATAGTCATCGCCGGGGTGCGTAGCTTTACAGGCATTATGCGCGACATCAGAGAACGGAAGATCAATGAAGAACATTTACGCAAGAGCCAAGAGGAGGTACAGCAGGCCCGCGACCATCTTGCTCATCTAGATCGTCTGCATATTGCCAGTGAAATGTCGACAAGCATAGCCCATGAACTCAATCAGCCCCTCACCGCCATCTCAATGTATGCCCAAGCCTGTCGCAATCTGCTTAAAAAAGGGCCACGGGATAATCAGGCACTGCTGCCAACTCTCGCCAGAATAGACAAACAAGCCCAGCGAGCCGGCGAGATTATCCGCAATATTCGCACTCTGGTGGGCAAACAGAATCCCCATCACCAACTCACTGATATTAACACCCTCATCCAAAACACTATCGAACTGGCTCAAGTGGATGTTGAGTGCCGAGCCATCCGCTTTGAATGTGACTGTTACCAGGAACTGCCAATGATGGAAGTTGTTCTCGGCCAAATTCAGCAGGTCATCTTAAATTTAATCCGCAATGCCTGCGACGCAATGATCAATACTTCAGCAGAAGAAAAATGCATCACCATTATTAGTGAAAATCACCCAGATGGTTTTATCACCATAAGGGTACGTGATCGTGGTATCGGCATCAATCGCGATCACAGTGACAAGTTGTTCCGAGCCTTTTTCTCAACCAAGAGCTACGGTATGGGCATGGGGCTGGCAATTAGCCACTCAATTATTAGCAACCACGGTGGCGAAATGAAAATTAATCACCAGTATAAGGACGGCGCAGAAATCATTTTTACCCTGCCGGTAATGCCGATCTTCAAAGGACAGACCGATGAACGCTAACCAAACTGTTTACATAGTCGACGACGATGCTGATGTTGCCGATTCCATGTCCATGCTCTTGGAATCCACAGGTTTGCGCACACAGCAATATCATTCTGCTGAAGAACTTCTAAAAAACCCTATTGATCTCCTTATGGGTTGCCTGATACTGGATGTGCGCATGCCGGATATGAATGGTTTGGATTTACATCAGGAGATTAAACGCAGCAATGCTAACTTGCCGGTGGTATTTGTCACTGGTCATGGTGATGTGCCAATGGCGGTGCAGGCGATGAAAAATGGTGCCTTGGAATTTTTGCAAAAGCCCTTTCGAGATCAGGAATTTATCGACTGTGTTAATCGTGCCCTCAAGGCCAATAATGACGCACTGAGCGGTCTCAACCGACGGCGTTCAATACAGGCGCGCATGGACAGCCTGACCAAACGAGAATACGAAATCATGCGTCTTATTGCGGCCGGTAATATCACCAAGGTTGTGGCATCAAAACTCAGTATCAGCCCGCGTACAGTGGAAATTCATCGAGCCAGGACCATGGAAAAAATGCAAGCCAAAACCCTCGCGCAATTAGTCCAGATGGTTGTCGAGGCGAAGCATCAGGAGGTATCGTAGCAAGGAGTCTGGTAGCAAGGAGTCTCGTAACAAAGAGTCTGGTAGCAAGGAGTCTCGTAACAAAGAGTCTCGTAGCAGTGAGCCTAGCAAGGAGCCCAGTAGCAGAGAGCTTGGTGATAGAGAGCTTGGTGATAGAGAGCTTGGTGATAGAGAGCTTAGTGATAGAGAGCTTAGTGATAAAGAGCCTTATAACAACAGCCTCTGGCGCCTCTGCACCTCGCTCTCAAACCAGACTTAACCCGCCGCCGTTAAGGCCAACGGCTTCTCGACGCGGCGATCCACATAGCCGCCAGCGATAACGTAGTGCAGACCATCCATATCCATGAGTCGCACACGATGACGGTTCGCAACAATTAATCCCTGCTCTTCAAGACGCTTAAACAGGCGACTGACTGTCTCAACCGCTAGACCCAGATAGTTAGCAATATCGTAGCGTGCCATACTCAAACGAAACTCGTGGGCCGATTCGCCGCGATCACGCATACGCTGAGAGATATCCAACAAGAAATGTGCCAGGCGCTGCTCGGCTTTCATTTTACCCAGCACCATCATCAGATGGCTCTCGCGAAACATCATACAACTCACGGCACAAAGTAGACGGTTATAGACTTTTTGATTGGTCTTTAGGGATGAGTCCTTAAAGAAATCAAAAGCCAGACTGCAGACACTTGAGGTTTCAAGAGCCTCAACTTCGCAGGTATATTTTCGTGAGTCAATGCCATCTATACCGAGAATATCGGTGGAAAAATGAAATCCTGTCACCTGTCTTTCACCGGATTCGTCGACAATGCAGGATTTAAAACAACCAGAGCGAATCAGATACAGGGATTGAAAATTATCCCCCTGTAGAAATAAACGCTGCCCCTTCATCATCGGTTTTTCATGATTGATAAGACTGGAGAGTTCACTATTTTCATTGGTATTTAATGTGCTGATAAGACAGCTCTTTCTGGCCAAGCAATGATTGCAGGTAATTTCTTTAGCGCCGTTTAATTTGGCCGCTGCGGTTGCTGATTCCATTTCTAACTCTCCTTGTAACTTGCTAATGTTAATCCGTTAAATAGTCTCAACAAATTCTGATTGATACCCTTTACCAGAATGAAAATACTGTCTTTCACTATGTCTACCTATATGCCGCTCACTTAGAAACTGTGATCTAAAATCCATGATCTAGAAGCCGTGATCTAAAATCCCTCATTCGAAGGGTTAGGCAGCCCAAAAAGACTGTCCTCCATTAGTTGAATTTCCCCTATCCGCCCACATAAGCCCGGCTTGCTGATCTTCGGTCCAGATAACCAGAGCATTCGTATCGGGATACAGCAGTCGGGCGCTGTCGGGGGCTGCAACAATAATTTTTAGGAACATTCCCGAGCGCAGGCTCTCAGGACAGCTTTCGATACCTAAACCCGCCATACCTATATTGCTAACCGGGCACATAGCAATTTGTTTATCCGCTAAATAAATCTCGACCAAACACTGCTCCGTGCTCGGCATTAAGGTTCTGCGACTTGCCATACGATGTTCCATAAACACTCCTAGTGACTAACCTAGCGAATAGATAGCGACAGCGGCTACATGAACTCAGAGGTACCTGATGCCAATAAAATAGGCAGTCGAGGTATTCACAACTGGGAGGCAGAGCATAACAAAGGGGCTCAACCAGACAATAAGGGGGTTTGCGTAATTTGTTGCGGTAACTACGTATCCTACAAAAAGTAAGGATTTAGAGGGTACACAGAATGGGTTTGTTGCTTAGGATCAAAAATATAAGTACAAGTCCTTATATTACAATCACCGATCTCATGACAACATTTCGCTTTCTAACACTCAGTTAAGAGCAGCTAAAAACGTGGTTAACCATCTTTATGACCTTGCCCCCAAGGCAGGCAGCCCAGACAGCAGTAACAGTCAGCCTGAAAACAATCATTCCGCGAACCGCCGATCCGAGAGATCGCCTTCCGGTATAGTCGTGGCCTTAGTCGCAAGTGATAGCGCACTGCATCAGAAAATCGTCGGCTTGCTGTCAACATTAAATATTCAAATCACTTTCTATAACAGCGGTCAGAGCTTGGCAAAAAGTCATCAGCTACAACGCTGTCACTGCCTGATTATTGAAACGGAGCTCGACGATATGCTCGGCGTTTCATTGTTCAAACAATTACTCTCTGCCAATCAGGGTGTGCCCCCCACTATTTTTATTACAGTGCGCCCGGGATCAACCGCTGAAGCCGTTGAGGCAATGACACTTGGCGCTGTTGATTATATTGAGCAGCCATTTTTCGCACGGCAATTGATAAATTCACTGGAGCTAGCCCTCGCAGCCCAGGCCTATCTAACCTAAGCCTCTCTAACCTAGCTCTCTTTAGCCTAGCTCTCTTTAGCCTAGCTCTCTTAACCTAAACCGGGCAGTACCTAAGTAGCCTGAGCAGACTGAACAGAAAAATAACGCCGTGCCAAAGCGATCTTTTGTCCGGCATCAGCAGAGCCATCAGCCATAGTAGAGTCATCGGCGATCTTTGCTGCCAACAGTAAACGATGCTGCAGTCCCGCCTGATTGGCGACCTGAATTGCCAGCCCAGGTCTCGCATTGAGCTCTAGCAACATAGGTCCGCGCAAGCGATCCAAAACTATATCTACACCCAGATAATCGAGCCCCGCCATGCCGGCGCAACCAGATGCTAACTCCAGCAATTGCTGCCAGTGAGGAATGGCTAAGGTATCAAAGTTGATATGGGTATCTGGGTGCTGACTAACAATTCGATTGTGCTGCACCGCACAGATACTCTGCCCCGTGGCTATATCAATGCCGACCCCTACAGCCCCCTGGTGCAAGTTGGCCTTGCCATCCGAGACGTGTGTGGCACAGCGCATCATTGCCATCACTGGCACACCGCGAAATACAATCACACGGATATCGGGTACACCTTCGTAACTGTAGTCTTTGAGAATTGGGTCAAAATCGATCAGTGCTTCAATCATAGCGCTGTCGTTGCGACCACCGAGACTGTGTAATCCAGCGAGGATGTTGGAGCTGTGACGACGCACCTCGCGGTCATCGATCAGCGCACCGCTGGACTTGATAAACTTGTCGCCCTCACGCCCGACAATCACCAGGATACCTTTTCCACCACTGCCCTGACTGGGCTTGATAACGAAAGCATCGCGGTCCTGGAGCAGGTTGCTGATTGTCCTGACCTGAAACTGATAATCCACTGTGCCAATAAGCTCTGGGACTGGAATGCCGCGGGCAATAGCGGCACTTTTAGTTTTCAGTTTGTTATCTGCAAGACCGTAGTTTTTACGCTGATTGTAGCGTCCGATAAAACCAATATTGCGGTTGTTCATACCGAGAATACCCAGCTCGCGCAATTTTAATGGCGATACCAGTAGACTCATGTTACTGCTTGCTCGCCAGATCGCGGAAGCGATAGAGCTCCGACAAGCGATAACCTGTATATTTTCCAAGCAGCAAAATGACCCCAAGTAAACTCAGACTCAACTCCGGAAAGTTAAAGGTCAGATGCTCAACCAGCGTGTTAGACATGGCCAGATACGCCAGCACCGCCACCAGTAGGCTGCCGCTGCCTTGGATCAGTACTTCATGGCCGCCCTCTTCTTCCCAGAGAATCGACATTCGCTCAATGGTCCAGGCGACGATCACTGTAGGGAAAAAAGTCACAGTCAGTATTTGATCAAGACCAAGTTTGTAACTGGTAACGGCTAGTGCTGCCATCAGCAAAATCACCACAATAATCACTGTCGCCACCCTCGCCACCAACAGTAAATTGAGCCTACTAAGGTAAGAGCGAATCCATAGACCGCTGCCAATCAACGCGAGAAAAATAATTAAGCCAAGCAAAAGAGTAGTTTGAATAAACGCTAGGGCAATCAGTATTGGCATAAAGGTGCCAGAGGTCTTCACACCCACTAATAATCGCATTACAACCACCACCAGAGCCGCCACCGGAATCAATAGCAGACCTTTGAAGATACCCTGCTGTTCTACAGGCAGGGTATAGATAGAAAAGTCTAGTAGCGCGAACTCCTCGGCTCGCTGCTCCATGCCAAGCACAGCTTTGGCCGGCAAGCTGTTACTCACCAAAGCAAATTCAAGACTCGAGTTGCGACCACCACTGAGATTCAGAATTGCTCCATTGCCACGCTGCCAAATAAAGAAATTATCTGGCAGCCCAACACTTGCCGTTTTAGGGTTGGCAATAATCCATCGCTCGCCACTGTACACTTCAATCAAGGAGCTCAGAGTCTGACGCCGCCGACCATCTTCTAGCTCAATACCGCGCAGCTCGTGAGCAGAGATATTTGCGCTGGCCAGACTATGTAGAATCAGCGCCAGGGAATTATCATCATACGAGTTGAGTAAAAAGAGAATATCCTGATCTTGAGAATCTCGCAGCAACTCCTGCAACAACAAGAGGGTAAAACTCTCACTGTCTGACGATTGTTGCCGAATCCGCTCCACTAACCTATCCATTGCCGCCTGCTGGTCAGCTTCTAGCAACGGCTTGACCGGCACCTCAAACTCTAGCGGGGGCAACTGCCTATCCAGGCTAGCACGGTATATCTGCATTTTATAATAGAGGGTGGTGGGTCGATCTAGAGACTGGCGGGTCCAGCGTGCAGTGCTAGTGGTATCGGGTTTTTGGAGAATCGAAAAACCAAAACCCGAGGAGACAAAATGTTCATCCAAAATAGTCCAACCTGCCAGCGATGCAGGCAAGCGCAACTGGACATTTACAGGACCATTGCTGGGCGTAAAGCTGGTCTTTGACTCAACCGTCCATACCTCTCGATACTCACCGGGTAAGAGTGGCAAATTGAGACTCACCGCCTTATACAGAGTAAGCCCGACACCCAGTGCAATCAATATGCCACTAATTAAGCCAATTTGGATCCGTGAATTAATCACCGCTAATATCCGGGCGCACCACCACAGTGTGGTGACGGCCGACATCGACAATCATATTGTCCATCAAGAAATTGCGTCCAATCAAAAATGGGTACTCAAAGTCGGAGCGATCGGAAAGATTGACGTCAATTTTCGAACGGATGTCACCTAGGGTCACCCACATTCTCACCACATAGCGCCGTTCATCGGGACCGCCGCTCTGTTTAATCAGCACCCGACGGCGCAGTCTCAGCTCCTGTTGATGAGCATTCCCAGTCACCGCATCGACAAGCACAAAGCGTACATAGCGCTTGCCATCTTTTTCAATCAATTGAATATTTTCTGCATGAATAGAGGTAGTGTCAGCGCCGGTATCTATACGCGATTCAATCCATAGCCCTGCAGGTTGGATTCTTGCCCACTCCACGGCACCTATAATCGGCAGGTGTAATTTTCCCGCGGTGGTAGCCCTTGGTGGCGGTTCTGGAGTAACAAATTTGGTGACTATGCGTTCAATCACCTGAGGCTCTGGGCAGCTCTGCGGCTCAATAACCGGCAGAATAACTTCGGCTGGCGCCGGACATTCTGTAGGCCCTGAAAGCTGTGGAATTAGCGTGCAGCTAGATAGCAAACAGCTGGTGAATAGACTAAAACACAACTTGGACAGGCCGTTAGATAGAGATTTTTTAGAGACAGGGGCCGACATACACATCTGCGCCACCATCATATTGACTCCGTAACCGCTCTATCGGTCCACACGGCAAATTCATTGCCAGCAGGCTCGGTGAACTGAAAGCGGCGACCGCCGGGGAAAGAAAACATGGGTTTGACGATCAGCCCCCCCGCACTCTCAATATTGTCTTGAGTGGCTTCGAGATTATCGCTGTAGAAAACCACAAGCGCGCTGCCATTGGCAGTAATCGATGCCTGGTCAGCAGCATAGAGACCGCCGTCCATTCCGGCATTGGAAAATGCCGTATATTCGGGGCCATAATCGGTGAAGGTCCAGCCAAACACTGCGCTAAAAAAGGCTTTGCTGGCGGACAGATTCCGCGAAGGGAATTCAAGATAATTTATTGTTTCATGCTTGTTCATCACCCGCTCTCCACCATCCGTTGTCAATACAGCTGTTTGCAATCTACTTAAGATAGCACAGCCTGCATCACCTAGGATCAGTGGATAGGGATCAGTATGAGGAGGAGCAGATTTAAGGCAGGTCGTCGACTAGCTCGCCTTCAACTGGCTCAAGCAGATCTTCGCGATCGACCTTAAGCGCCAGCATAACGGTGGCCGCAACATAGATTGAAGAATAGGTACCTATACCCACACCCACCATCAGCGCCACGGCAAAGTTGTGAATCAACTCACCGCCAATAAAGTACAGCGCCAGTAGCACCAGCATAGTGGTTACCGAGGTATTAATCGTCCGCCACAATGTCTGCGAGAGTGACTCATTGATCACTTCCACCGGTGTCGCCTTGCGAATCTTACGGAAATTTTCACGGATGCGATCCGATACAACAATGGTGTCATTTAGCGAGTAACCCACCACCGCCAGTATTGCTGCCAATACAGTGAGATCAAATTCAAGCCCAGCAATCGAGAAGAATCCAAGGGTGATAATCACATCATGAGCCAGTGCCAATACAGCGCCAATGGCAAATTTAAGCTGAAAGCGAATCGCTACATAGAGCATCACTACGGCCAGAGCCGTGAGCATACCGAGGCCGCCATCTTCACGCAGCTCTTCACCAATCTGAGGCCCGACAAAATCTACACGACGCAGCTCAACCGCTTCGCTACCATCCTCTAAAACATCGTAGACCTTCTCCGACAGACCCTGCTCCGGCTTGCCCTGCAAGCGAATCAACACATCGGTCTCAGAGCCATATTGAATAACCACTGGACCTTCAAAGCCAGCGCCCTCAAGCTGCTGGCGAATAGCCGCAACATCGGCTGGCTGTTCGTAGCCCACTTCGATCTGTGTGCCACCGGAAAAATCTAGGCCCAGCACTAAGCCCTTGGTGGACAGGGACGCGACCGAAGCGATCAGCAGTACAGCAGAGAAGATCGCTGCAATTTTGCGCAGCCCCATGAAGTTATAGATTTTTAAGTTAGTCATAATCTTCTTCCTAAATCCACAGGGTTTTGATTTTGCGGCCACCGACAACCAGGTTAACCAGTCCTCTGGTCATCACAATAGAGGTAAACATCGAGGTCAAAATACCGATAGACAATGTCACGGCAAAACCTTGAACCGGACCCGAACCAATCAGGAACAGAATCAACGCAACAATTAATGTGGTGATATTGGCATCCAGAATCGACACAAAGGCGCGGTCATAACCAGCGCTGATAGAGCCTTGAATCGACGCCCCAGCAGCCAGCTCCTCACGAATCCGCGAGAAAATAAGTACATTGGCGTCCACCGCCATACCCACAGTCAGAACTATACCTGCAATACCGGGCAACGTTAGGGTCGCGCCGAGCAGTGACATAAAGGCCACCAGCAGCACCAAATTCATTGCCAGTGCGATATTGGCGAAGACACCAAAGCCGCGATAGACCACCAACATAAATAGCAGTACCAGGGCCATGCCCACAGCTACCGACTTAACACCCAGCGCAATATTGTCCGCACCCAGTGAGGGGCCAATGGTGCGTTCTTCAACAATGTACATGGGCGCGGCCAGGGCTCCGGCGCGCAATAGCAGAGCCAGCTCTGAGGACTCACGCTGCTCGAGGCCGGTAATTCTAAACTGCTTGCCAAGCTGAGCCTGAACCGTGGCCAAGCTGATAATATTTTCTTCAACAAAAGGCACAGGTGTTAGGACCAACTCACCGTTTTCGTCGATGGATTTTTCCAATTTGGTTTTGAACTCAATAAACAGTACCCCGAGACGACGACCAATATTGTCTCTGGTGGCATAACCCATCTGCCATCCACCTTTGGCATCAAGGGTGATATTGACTTGGGGACGACCATTCTCGTCGAAGCTAGCCCGGGCATCGGTAACATTCTCACCGGTAATCACAGCCTTGCTCTCAAGACGAGCATCTGGGCCCTGGCCCTTGGGATTGCGGAAGTCAAACATCTCGCCAACACGGCCACTGGCCTCGAGGCGGAATTCTAAATTGGCGGTCTTGCCAATAATACGCTTGGCTTCAGCTGTATCCTGAACACCTGGCAGCTCTACCACAATGCGGTTTTTACCCTGACGGGACACCATGGGCTCAGAGACACCCAATTCGTTTACGCGATTGCGCAACGAAGTCAGGTTTTGTTTGATGGCGTTATCTTCAATTTCGCGGCTGGCGATATCGCTCAGTTTAAGTACTAGTGTCAGTGGGTTTTGCCCCGGCTGAGACTGTGGCTGCAGATCACGCAAATTAGTGCGAATTAAGGTCTTGGCGCGAGCCACTTCTTCTGCATCGCGAAATTGGCCAACAATTTGATTATTGCTCAGTTCAAAGCTGCGGTAGCGAATACGCTCTTCGCGCAGTGCCGTCTTAACGTCTTCTAGATCGCTCTCAAGGCGAGTAGCCAGCGCTGAGGCCAGGTCAACCTCAAGTAAAAAGTGCACACCGCCACTGAGATCAAGGCCCAGTTTCATTGGCACGCCACCCAGATCACGCAACCAGTCTGGAGTGGTTGGCGCCAGGTTCAGTGCAACAATATAGTCACCGCCCATAGTCGCCTGAATCACTTCCTTGGCGCGCAGCTGCAGTTTTATATCCTTCAATCTGATCAACAGAGCTTCGCCATCGGACTCACCGGCAAAGTGGGCAATACCCGCTTCATCTAGTGACTGCTCAACCTTTTGCAGTACCGCAGCATCGATCTGCATAGCACCGCTCTGTCCCGACAGCTGAATCGCTGGATCCGGTGGGTAGAGGTTTGGCGCGGCAAAAACAAAACCAAAGGTGACAACCAAGAGGATTGTTATATTCTTCCACAGGGGAAACTTGTTAGGCATGATCAGACATTCCAATAAATTCAGCGGCGCATTATAGCGGCATTAGCATCATATTTGGGGGCACAATTGACGATTTAAACCCCCTACAGCCTCACGCCCTAAAGCGCAGGCTTATCCTTGCCCTGCTGCAGATAAAATTCATCAGCAAAGGCTTCCAGTCGGGTCTCGGCAATGGCCTCACGCAGGCCTGACATCAGGGTCTGGTAAAAGCGTAAATTATGGATGGTATTGAGCTGAGCACTGAGCATCTCGCCACAGCGTTCCAAGTGATGGAGATAGCCGCGACTAAAGTTAGTGCAGGTATAGCAGTCACATTGACTATCCAGTGTGCCAGTATCATGGCGATGGCGGGCATTGCGAATTTTCACCACACCGGTGCTAGTAAACAGATGACCATTACGGGCATTGCGGGTTGGCATAACACAGTCAAACATATCGATACCTCGGCGCACGCCTTCCACCAAGTCTTCAGGCTTACCCACACCCATCAGGTACCGCGGTCGATCCGCTGGCATCTGATGCGCCAGATGATCGAGAATACGCATCATGTCTTCCTTGGGTTCGCCAACCGACAACCCACCGATGGCATAGCCATCAAAGCCTATATCTACCAATCCTTTTAGTGATTCATCCCTCAGGGACTCATACATGCCACCCTGAACAATACCAAACAGCGCCGAAGGGCTGTCGCCATGAGCGGTTTTACTGCGCTCCGCCCAACGTAAAGAAAGCTGCATAGAATCACTGGCCTGTTTCACCGTAGCTGGATGGGGTGTGCACTCATCAAAGATCATCACCACATCACTGCCCAGATCCGCCTGTACCTGCATGGACGTCTCCGGATCAATAAATACCGGGCTACCATCAATCGGCGACTTAAACTTCACACCCTCTTCAGTAATCTTGCGCATATCCCCAAGACTAAACACCTGAAAACCACCGGAATCAGTGAGAATTGGACCCTGCCACTGGGTAAAGTCATGGAGGTCACCGTGGGCTTTAATCACCTCAGTGCCGGGACGCAGCATCAGATGAAAGGTATTACCGAGAATCATCTCAGCACCGATCTCAACTATATCCTTGGGTAACATACCTTTCACCGTGCCGTAGGTCCCCACAGGCATAAAGGCAGGAGTCTGCACCTTGCCCCGCGGAAAGGTCATTTCACCACGTCGCGCCTTGCCGTCAGTCGCCGACACAGCAAAATCCATAAAGCACTCGCGCTTGGATTGGGGATGCCCCTGAACATTAGGTGTGGAATTAGTGGTGGTATCAGAAGTGGAACTCATTCGGGAATAGTCTCAGAAGCTTGGGGGTTGTGACGCAAAAACATTGCATCGCCATAACTAAAGAACCGGTAGCGCTCGGCCACCGCCTCTAAATAAGCCTGCATTATAGGCTTATAACCGGCAAAGGCGCTGACCAACATAAGCAGCGTCGATTCCGACAGATGAAAATTGGTCAATAGTGCATCCACTACCTTAAAGCGATAACCGGGAAAGATAAAAATATTCGTATCGCCCTCAAAAGGCATAATCGAACCCGAGCTCGCCGCCGTTTCAAGGCAGCGCACACTGGTAGTCCCCACAGCAATGACTCGACCGCCAGCCGCTTTAGTCTCGCGCACCTGCTCACAGACCTCATCACTGACCTGGAGCCACTCCGTGTGCATATGGTGGTCATGGATATTGTCCGCCCGCACCGGCTGAAAAGTTCCAGCCCCCACATGAAGAGTCACAAAAGCAATCTTCGCGCCCTTCGCTGTGATATCCGCCAATATCTGATCATCAAAGTGCAGCCCCGCCGTAGGCGCTGCCACAGCACCCAGCTGGTCAGCATAAACTGTCTGGTAGCGACTCTGATCTTCCTCAGTATCGGCACGGTCTATATAAGGAGGTAATGGCATATGACCAATCCGATCCAGCACATCCAATACCGGTGCGCTAAATCGCAGTTCAAACAGGTCACCGCTGCGGCCCAACATCTCCGCACTATATCCCTCATCAAACAGCAGCTGATTGCCCGGTTTAGGCGACTTGCTGGCGCGAATATGGGCTACAACGGAATCTGTACTCAGCACCCGCTCCACCAACACCTCAATTTTACCGCCACTCTCTTTTTGACCGAATAAGCGCGCTGCAATCACCTTGGTATTGTTAAACACCATCAGATCACCGGGATCGATATGCGACAGCAGATCAGTAAACTGCTGATGGCGCAGATCCTCAGACGCAGAGTCGAGATACAACAGCCGACTACCCTGCCTCTGTTCAGCGGGCTGGCGGGCTATCAGCTCATCGGGAAGGTCAAATTGAAAGAGATCGCGGCGCATAAATATAGGGTCAAAAGCCTGTTGTGATTGATTGATTTGTACAAGTCGGCAAGGGTATAGAAAACAGCGCCAAAGGCCAAACTCTTTCAACCCGGAACATTTAATCGCATAAGCCCCATATCCGCAGTTGACCGCCTGTTGATCACTGCTATAATCGCCGCCCTCCTGCTGGATATCGCGGTAGGGGGAAAGAGTGCGATCTCTTTAAATTATCGGAATGCCAGTGTGGTGGAATTGGTAGACGCCGGGCAGGATGCCCAAGTGTCGTGAAGGACAGGACGTCCGAGAGCGACCACACGACCAGTGCGAAGCGCTGG
>CAWLBR010000009.1:0-32819 GCA_963855085.1 Gammaproteobacteria bacterium | reverse complement strand
GCCATTGCCGGAGACTATACCTTTGTCGACTACAAAATCATTCCCGAGACAGAAAACCTAGATAGCCTAACCAGCAAGCTCGTCGCCTACGAAGTGGGCACCGCGCAACTAGCCAATAAACTGGCAGACCGCGGCGTCGCCATGTTTGAAACCTTTGATATTGCCAGCCTACTCAAATAACGGAATGCGTCTTGTAATGATTAACCCTACGAAAGACCCCAATCCACAAACCTACGACCTCTGTGTGATTGGCGGCGGCATTCAAGGCGCTGGCGTAGGCCAGGCCGCGGCACTCAGCGGACTCTCCGTGGCCCTAATTGAAAAGAGCGACTGGGGCGCTGGCACCTCCTCCAAATCCAGCAAGCTGATTCACGGCGGCCTGCGCTATCTGCAGACATTACAAATTGGTCTTGTTTATGAAAGTCTTCGTGAACGCCGCATCCTTCTAGATATTGCAGAAGACATAGTCAAACCCAATTGGTTCTACCTACCTGTCTATAAAACCGATCGCTTTAAAGCCTGGCAAGTACGCCTCGGGTTAATTCTCTACCGACTATTAGCTGGACGTAACAACCTAGCTGGGTTTAAACAATTACCCCCAGAAGAATGGCATCAGCTCGAAGGGTTAAATGTCTCCGACCTAAAGTGCGTCTTTATGTACCAAGACGCACAGACAGATGATCAAGTCTTAACACGACGAGTAGTCGCCTCCGCTGAACAGCACGGCGCCACCCTACTTTGCCCAGCTAAGTTTTTGACCGCAGAAGAAAACGACAATGGCTACTTAGTGAGCTTCGCCATAGGCGATGAAATCAGTAGCCTACAATGCCGCACACTTGTCAACGCCGCCGGTCCATGGATCAATCGAATAGCCGAAACCATCGAACCCAAACCGCCGACAATCGACGTGGATCTGATCAAGGGAACCCACCTAGAATTCACCCAACAGCTCAGTGAAAAATGCTTTTATATAGAAGCCAAACAGGATCACCGCGCCATTTTTGTACTGCCCTTTAAAGGCGGCACATTACTCGGCACCACAGAACAGTTGTTCGAAGGCAACCCCGACGGAGTTGCACCGAGCGAAGAAGAAACCCGCTACTTGCTAGAGGTCATTCACAGCCACTTCCCACACTTCAATCACCAGCCAAGTGAATCATGGGCTGGCCTAAGAGTCTTGCCTGCAAGTGGTAACAATCCCTTCAAACGCAGCCGTGAAGTCCAGTTCGCCGAAACCAATAACTACCTCGCAATCTATGGCGGCAAACTCACCGGCTATCGCGCCACCGCAGAAAACGTACTAAAAAAGATTTTGAAATCCATGTTACTGGAGGCAAGCCAAGCAGAAGCATCCGAGCAAACAGGCGCCAGCAAAAAGAAAGATTTCTACAGAATGGGTGATACATCAAAGGTTAAAATTTAACCAAAGGGCAAGCAAGAAACCAGCCCATTTTTTTCAAATCCCGTGACCGACCCGCAAGAAAGCATGGCCCTAGCCTTGAGATCAATCAGACCCCGCTTATACCTTTTATGATTTGGTGAAAAAGCGAGGACCTGTTTGAGCGACAGCGAGTTCCGCAGCGCCAGCAAATCATAAAAGGTATGGGGTCGATCTCAAGGCTAGGGCCATGCTTTCCGAAGCACCCAAACCCAAAGCCAAACCCAAACCCAAACCCAAACCCAAACCCAAACCCAAACCCAAACCCAAACCCAAAGCCAAACCCAAAGCCAAACCCAAAAAAACCAGCAGCCTCTACCCGCGCCGCCACTTAGTCCCTTCACGACTATCTTCCAACACCACGCCCATCGCCTTCAACTCCTCACGCACCGCATCAGCCCCAGCATAATCCTTATCCGCCTTAGCCTTATTACGCTTAGCAATAAGCACCTCAATCTCCTCAGCAGAAATATCGCTGCCACCGCGAGAATGAGTAAACCACTGCTCCGGATCCTGCTGTAGCAAACCCATCAAACCCGCCACTGCCAACAACCGACCCTTAGCTTCAGCCAGAGCATCCCCATCAGCCGCATTCATCTCACGGGCCAACTTATGCAACTCACTAATCGCCACAGGGGTATTCAAATCATCTAGCAGAGCAGCGTAAGCGTGAGTATCCGCAATATCCACAACAGTCGACTCAGTACCCACCTGAGTGCGCAAAAAGCCATAGAGCGCATCCAGTGAACGCCAAGCGCTGTCGAGTAAGTCCTTGCCGAAGTGCTGTTCAGATCTGTAGTGAGCCGAGAGAATCACATAGCGCAAAACCTCACCCGGATACTGTTCCAACAGATCATTGACCATGCGGAAATTGCCCAGTGATTTGGACATTTTTTCGCCTTCAATATTAATAAAACCATTGTGCATCCAGACATTGGCAAAGGGCTTGCCATCATGGGCACAGCAGCTCTGGGCAATTTCATTCTCATGGTGCGGGAAAATCAAATCCTGACCGCCACCGTGAATATCAATGGAATCACCCAAATGCTTTTCAATCATCGCCGAGCATTCCAGATGCCAGCCAGGACGACCACGACCCCAGGGACTGTCCCAGCCGGGTTCGCTATCAGCCGAAGGCTTCCAAAGCACAAAATCACCGGCGTATTTTTTATAAGACGCCACCTCAACTCTCGCGCCAGCGAGCATATCGTCCAACGAACGACCAGAGAGCTTCCCGTAATCCGCCATAGACTGCACAGCAAACAACACATGACCCTCAGACTCATAGGCGTGCTCTTTGGCAACCAATCGCGAGATCATGTCGATCATTTCGGGAATATGCTGAGTGGCGTAGGGCACGATAGTCGGCGGCAGGTTATTTAGCGCCTGCATATCGTCAAAATAGGCTTCCGCATAACGGGTGGACAGAACACTAATATCTTCACCCAACTCCGCAGCGGTCTTCATAATCTTGTCGTCAATATCAGTGATATTGCGCGCGTACTGAACATTGGGATAGAGACTCATCAACAACCGATAAAGCGTATCAAAGACCACAGCCGGACGAGCGTTGCCTATATGCACGCGGTTATAGACCGTTGGCCCACAGACATACATGGTCACTCGCTCGCTATCTATAGGCTGGAATGGCTGCTTGCTACGGGTCATGCTGTTGTATAGGGATAAACTCATGTTTCTCTCTTAATGTTCTTTCTTAGTAACTTAGTAAAAGCCTTTAGCGCAATACATAAGCCGTTAGCGCAAAGCTGAAGCCGTTAGCGCAGATTAAAAAGTCCTTAGCGGATATTAAAAGCCCTTAGCGCAGGGCGATGGTACGGTTAAAAACTAATTTTTCAGGACTGCTGTGCTTAGCATCAACGCAGTAATAACCTTCACGCTCAAACTGAAAATGCTGACCAGCAGTAGCCGCAGCCAAACCCAATTCCGCTTTACACTGCTTAACAACTTGCAGCGAATCAGGATTAAGGTGATCAATAAACGACCCCTCCCCCGCATCAGGCGCTGCAACGGTAAATAATTTCTCGTATAAATAGAGATCGCAATCAATCGAGTTAGTCGCCGACACCCAGTGAATCACGCCACGTGGACGCACGCCCTCTGGGGGATCCTGACCAACAGTACCCGGAATATAAGAACAGATCAGTTCAACAATCTCACCCGCCGCATCCTTGATAACCTCGTCCGCACGAATCACATAGCCACTGCGCAATCGAACATATTCACCGATTACCAAACGCTTAAACTTCTTCCGCGACAGAGTCGTGTCTTCATTAAAGTCATTGCGATCAATATACAGCTCGCGCGTAAACGGCAGTTCACGAGCAGGTAAATCATCACGATTGGGATGTCCGGGCGCGACCAACATTTCCTGCTGGTCTTCTGGATAGTTGCTCAGGGTAATCTTCAACGGATTCAACACGCACATGGCACGACTGGCATTGTTATTCAGATCTTCGCGAATAAAGTGCTCAAACTGCGCAACATCAACAATGCCATCAGTTTTGGCCACGGCCAGGCTATCGCAAAACTCCCGCACTGATGCCGCAGTAACACCGCGACGACGGAGACCAGAAATCGTCGGCATACGGGGATCATTCCAGCCATCCACATGGCCTTCATCAACCAACTGTTTAAGCTTGCGCTTGCTGGTCATGGTGTAATTTAGATTCAAGCGACCAAACTCATACTGGCGGGGAATCGAAGGTAACGGCAGATTGCTTGTAAACCACTCATAGAGAGGACGGTTAGCGGCAAACTCCAGAGTACAGACCGAATGGGTCACCCCTTCGATGGCATCTTCCTGACCGTGAGCAAAGTCATAGGCCGGATAGATATTCCACTCATCACCGGTACGATGGTGCGGTACTTTTTTAATGCGATAGATCACAGGATCACGCATATTGATATTTGGCGAGCTCATATCGATTTTCGCCCGCAGTGTCATGGTGCCTTCATCGATGGCGCCAATTTTCATCTGCTCAAGCAACTCGAGACTCTCCGCTGCAGGTCGCTCACGGAATGGGCTATTCTTGCCCACCTCGGTGAGTGTGCCGCGATACTCGCGCATCTGCTCGGCATTTAGCTCGCAGATATAGGCTTTGCCATCGGTAACTAGCTGCTGGGCCCAAGTATAAAGCTGAGCAAAATAATCCGAAGCAAAGCGTGGCTCGCCACCCCAGTCAAAACCCAGCCAGCGCACATCTTCAATAATCGCCTGAACATATTCGTCGTCTTCTTTTTCAGGATTGGTGTCATCAAAGCGCAGGTTGCAGCGGCCGCCAAATTGCTCGGCAAGACCAAAGTTAAGACAGATCGACTTGGCGTGACCTATGTGCAGATAGCCATTGGGCTCAGGAGGAAAGCGCGTCACCACCTCTTTTACACGGCCGGCTTCGAGGTCAGCAGTAATGATTTGCTGGATAAAATTGGTTGGTTTTTCGATATCAGTCATTTATATAAGTCTGGAGAGAAAAGATGGGCGAGATTATAGCCGCAGCCATCGGTGCATTAAACTAAAACCCCTACTAGATCGGTGATTAAGCCCACTATTGATAGATTAGCCAAAAATAAGCGTAAAAAGCTCAGCGCCAGAGGGCAAAACTCAAAGATCGGTTTTAATCCAACCCGTTAGCGCCTAAAATGCGGCCTTGCTAAACAACCGCTAATTCTCACTGACTTTTTACAGGAACTCTTATGATTACATTGCGCACCACACAGGGTGATATTTCCATCGAACTCGATTTTGACAAGGCGCCAAATACTGCTGCCAACTATCTGCAGTATGCCCGTGACGGTTTTTATAACGGCACTATCTTTCACCGTGTAATCCCCGGCTTTATGGTTCAGGGCGGCGGTATGGATGCACAGATGAATGAGAAAGAGTCTCGCGAGTCCATCGAAAACGAAGCTGACAATGGCCTGACTAATGAAATCGGCACTCTGGCAATGGCTCGCACCGGCGACCCGCACTCCGCTTCTTCACAGTTCTTTATCAATGTTTCTAACAATGGCTTCCTGAACCACAGTGGCAAGAACAGCCAGGGTTGGGGCTATGCTGTATTTGGTAAGGTCGTTGAAGGTATGGATGTGGTTAACGCCATCACTGAGATGGAGACTGGCAGCGCGGGTCACCACCAAGATGTGCCAGTTGAAACCATTGAAGTGACAGAAACGCTGATCAGCGATGCTTACTCTGATAAGTGATATAAAGTAGGTAACAAATAGCGAGTAAGTCTATGTCTGTACTGTTTATTTCAGATCTTCACCTTGCACCTGAGCGCCCGGCAGTTACCCGGGCGTTTTTGTCTTTTCTGAGTGGCCCAGCCTCTCAGGCTGATGCCCTGTATATTCTCGGCGATCTATTTGAAGCCTGGGTTGGTGATGATGACCCTACAGAGTTGGCGGCACAGGTTCAGGCCAGCCTTGGAGAACTCAGTCAGTCGGGGGTAAGACTCTATATTCAGCACGGTAACCGCGACTTCTTAATTGGTCGGCGCTTTATTAAGCGCTGTGGTGCAGAGTTGTTGGCCGATGAGCACCTGGTTCAATATCAGGAAAAGACTGCTTTAGTCATGCACGGCGACTCCCTGTGCACCGATGATGTGGACTACCAACGCTTTCGCCGCAAGGCGCGCAATCCAATCTATAAATGGTGTCTCTCACACCTGCCTCTGAAACGCCGTCAAAAGCTCGCCTCAGACTGGCGCGCCAAGAGCATGTCGGCCAACAGTAATAAGGCCACAGCGATCATGGATGTGAATGCAGACGCTGTAGATGCAGTGATGGTCAAACATCAGGTAGAGGTGCTGATTCACGGACACACTCACCGCCCGGATCTGCATCAGGTAAGCCAGGGCCAGCGCATTGTGCTGGGCGATTGGCATGATCTCGGATGGGTCATCACCATGAGTGACAGTGGTTTTGCCCTGCAGAGTTTTGAGGTCGAGGATCCCAACCAGCGACTTAGCCGTAAACAACAGTAGATTAGCGACTCAAAGCTGATAATATGGTCGAGAATTCTCCACGGTGGAGTGGCAATACTCTTGTGACAGAGCTTTATGACAGAGTATTATCACCGTATCGTAAATTTCGTTAAAGGAACTAAAAATGGAAACGGACAAGTACAGCGCAAAATCAATTTCAGGCAATCGTCAGAGCGGCATTCAAAGTACTGCCCTTGACCCCGCCGTCGTTAAAGTACTGCGCAGCACCTATATGCTGCTCGGCGTTACCCTTGCCTTTAGCGCCATCATGGCTGGCGTGGCTATGGCCATGAACGCTCCCTACTTTGGTCTCTGGACATTACTGCCCTACTTTGTCTGCCTGTGGATGACTGAGAAAAACAAAAACAATTCAATGGGTATAGTCTGGGTATTCGCCCTTACCGGTTGGATGGGTTTCACTCTCGGGCCGATACTGAACATGTATCTGGCTGTGCGTGGCGCTGAGCCGATTATGATGGCACTGGGCTCAACCGCTCTGGTGTTCTTCGCCTCTTCTGCTTACGTAATGACAACCCGCAAAAATCTTAATTTCATGACCGGTTTCTTGATGACTGGTATGTTGGTCGCCTTTGTTGCTGCCATTGCCAATATCTTTCTGCAAATCCCGATTTTGGCCCTGACGATTAGTGCGGCCTTTGCACTGATTTCGACTGGCATGATCATGTGGCAGACCAGCGCCATTATTCACGGCGGCGAGCGCAACTATATCTCAGCCACAGTGACCCTGTTTGTGATGATCTATAACCTGTTCCTGAGCCTGCTGCACCTGTTTGGCATGGGCAGCGATGACTAAAGACATTGGGTATATCTGAGATGGTTTTAAAGTAAGATAGAAGGCTCCGTTGATCGACGGGGCCTTTTTTTATTCTTTTGACGAAACGACAACATGAGCAATAAAAACTATTTGAGCAAACTAGCGGACTGGTCCTGGGACCAGGCTTCCAGTATTGCCACCGAAGAGGCTATTGAGCTCAATGGCGAGCACTTAGAAGTGTTGGATGCCGCCCGCAGTTTTTACGATCAATACGGCTTTTCACCGTCTATGCGACCCCTGTGTAAAACTGTGGCCGAGCACTGCGGTCTCGAGAAGGGGCGCAGTATTTATCTGCTGCAACTGTTTCCCGGCAGCCCAGCCAAGTTAGTGGCCAGATATGCCGGATTGCCAAAACCAAAAAACTGTATTTAGTAACCCTATCTGCTAGAACTCCACCAGCCAATAAGAAGCCAAAACCCCAATGTCCGATCACAGTATTGATTCCAGCCTTTATCCAGCCGCCCTAGAAGCCAAACTTGAGAACTTTAAAAGCACTCTCGATGGTCTCAGTTTTCCGCAGGTCGAGGTCTTTGACTCAGCCCCCAGTGGTTTCCGTATGCGCGCTGAGTTTCGCATTTGGCATGAAGATGGCGTGGCCCATTACGCCATGAACCGCGCCGGTGAAAAGCGTCCCTATGTGATTAGCGAATTTCCTATTGCCTGTGAACTGATTGGCCAGCTTATGGCGCCTTTATTAGCATCGATTAATGCTTCACCGGTACTTAGCCGCAAACTGTTTAGTCTAGAGTTTCTCACCACTCTCAGCGGTGAAGCGCTGATTACCCTGATCTATCATCGTCCCGTAGACGACGAGTGGCTGTCGGCTGCCAAGGCCCTAGAGACAGAACACAGCATTATGGTGATCGGCCGCAGCCGCAAACAGAAGACAGTATTAACCCGAGACTATGTGACCGAGATCTTGAACGTAGATGAGGTGCAATACCATTATCAGCAGATTGAATCCGGTTTTACCCAACCCAATGCCAAGGTCAACGAGAAGATGCTTAGTTGGGCCAGCGGCTGCTGCAAGTCGATTGTCGATGTTAAAAGCGGCGATCTAGTGGAACTCTACTGTGGCAATGGCAATTTCACTGCCGTATTGGCTCAGCACTTCAAATCGGTGTTGGCCACGGAAATATCCAAGATATCGGTGCGCTCGGCGCAGACCAACTTTGGCCTCAATGAGGTGGGCAATGTGACTGTAGTGCGCATGTCCAGCGAGGAATTTACTCAGGCATTAAATGGCGAACGGCCCTTTCGGCGGCTCAAGGAAATTGATTTAGAGAGCTACAACTTCTCCACCATCTTCGTCGATCCACCGCGAGCGGGTCTGGATGAAGATACGCTGCAACTGGCGCAGCGCTTTGATAATATTCTGTATATTTCCTGCAATCCGGAAACCTTGCGGGCTAATCTCGACGGTTTGACTAAAACCCATGAGATTGTGCGAACCGCGATATTTGATCAGTTTCCCTGGACTCACCACCTTGAAAGTGGTGTGTTATTGAGGCGACGTACTGTTTGATTGGCGACGGTTTGATTGGTGATGGTTTGATTGGTGATGGTTTGATTGGTGATGGTTTGATTGGGGCAAGATTGGACTAGGCTAGACGGATACTCACCAGCTCAACAGCGCTGGCCTGAATAAATTCACGGTAGCTCACTTCTATTCCCTCGCGCTCGACGGTAAGACGTCGCTTTTCAGCCTTACCCAGAGCCGCCCAGTCATCCAGTATCGGGATATGGGCAGTGGCTACAGAGAGCTGTTGAAACACGCTGAAGTGCTGGGCCTCGTCGGCACTGAGCGCAATCTGCTGTGACAGCCATGAGATACGCATGGCCGCTTCAGTTTCACTAAGATCTTTCTGTACCAAGGCTCGAGCAATAATCTGTACCGACTGGCGGGCTTCCGCTTCCTTATCCTTTAACTGATTCTCCAGCTCTCGCTTACCGTTCTCAAACCGCTGTCGACGCCGGTATAGTTGCACTGCTAAATAAGCCGCATACCCGCCCACAACGAGCAGTAGGATTACAGCCAGCAGCAACATCAATTGGTTCGACAACATTTATATCATTCCTTCTCTTTGGGTTCACGGCTATCCGCCTTGCTTTCACCGCTGCTGCCAACCAACGGCATCAGCGGATCCGCATCAAGCATATTCTCAGGCAGGCTCTTTTTCGCCTTGGCGCCGAGCTTCTTCAGTTCTTCTGTACGGCGGATAAGGTTGCCTCGACCACTCGAGAGGCGTTTATGAGCTGTGTCCCAAGCTTCCTGACTTTTTTCCAGATACTTGCCCACTTCATCCAGGGATTCTATGTAGAGTACAAACTGATCATAGAGGCCGCCGGCCTTATCCGCGATCAACTGAGCGTTGCGATTTTGATCTGCGTAGCGCCAGAGGTTCTTAATCGTCCGCAGGGTCACCATCAAGGTGCTTGGGCTAACCAAAATAATGCCGCGATCATAGGCGTCGCGCATCATTTCTGGGTCGTGGTCCAGCGCCAGCATAAAGGCTGATTCTATGGGCACAAAGATCAGTACGAAATCGAGGCTGTTAACCCCCTCGAGTTTTTCATAGTCCTTGCTGCTCAGGCCTTTGATATGAGCGCGCAATGAACTCAGATGTTGACGTAGACAGAGCTTTTTAGACTCTTCGTCTTCGGCGTGAAAATAACGTTCATAATCCACCAAGCTGACCTTGGCATCGATCACAATATCCCGACCCTCGGGCAAATGAACTATGACATCCGGGTTGCGGCGTTTGCCGGTCTCATCTTTTAGAGCAACCTGAGTGCTGTATTCGCGACCATTGGTCAGGCCTGAATCTTCAAGTAACTTCTCGAGAATAAACTCGCCCCAGTTGCCCTGGGCTTTATTGTCGCCGCGCAGTGCCGTGGCTAGTTGCAAGGCATCTGCAGAGACCTGCATGGTCTGCTTTTGCAGTTCGCTGATCTGGCCGACAAGCTTGTTGCGCTCGGCATTCTCCTTGTCGTAAGAAGTCTCAACCTGCTTGCGGAAGTCGCCTATATCACGACGTAGTGGACTGAGAGTGACTTCCAAAGCCTCTTTGCTCTGCAGGGAAAACTTGGTCTGCTTTTCATCAAAGATACGATTGGCAAGATTTTCAAATTCGCTGCTCAGAGTCTTCTTGGCATCGGCCAATAGCGCGATCTGCTCTTGATAGTGGTTTTGCTGACTGAGCAACTTCTGTTCCAGGGCACTGTTGAGAGCCAATAACTCTCTGCGCACCACCTCTAACTGCTGTTGCTCGACAGATAACTTGTCGAGCTGCTGCTGAGTCTGAAATTGCTCACTCTCGAGCCGCGCAGTCTTGCCACGGAGAACCGCCAGTGCCAGAACGCCGCCGAGAATAAATCCTCCGAGGCCCCAAAAAATTGAAATAATATTAATAGATAATTGCATGGGCTTATTGTATCAGTCCGCTGTCAATTGCACCGCTGTTTTGCGATTATAGAGCCCCTAATAAGCGCATTTAAAAAATCACCCACTCACGGAAAACAATATCCGCCATGTTGCCAGCACTTATCAATATCAGCCTCTTCCGTGACGCCATTGAACGTGATTGTCTAATCCTGACCCCAAATCAACGACTGGCGGCAAAGATCATTCAAGCCTGGGGCGAGCAGATTAGCGATGATCCGAAGCAGAGCTGTGCGGCCTGGAAACAACCTCGAGTCTATTCCGTCGATCACTGGCTTAGAGCCTGTTGGGATGAGCTGCAAGATCAGAACCACGAACTGGTTCGTGGGCTGGCCATAGTCGGCACTCAACAGAGCCGCTACTACTGGGAGCGGGCTATCGCCGATGACGGTCTCGAACAACCGGTTAACTTCGTCAAGCTGGCGGGGGACACCTTAAAGACCTTGGAGAGCTGGAATCTCAGCGCAGAGCAGGTGCCGGGTGAGAATCCCTCGGTGGAGTATTTTAAACGTTGGTGCGGTCGCTTCGATGAACTGCTGCGACGCAATAAACTGCTCACCACCCAGCGCAGCTGGCAGCTGGTGAAGCAGGGGTTTAACTGTGCTGCCCTCCCCGCCGAAGCTGAAATCATGGTTTATGGCTTTCAATCCACACCGCCTTTACAAGCCGCACTGATCACCAGTGCCAGCAACCAGGTGACCAGTCTAGATTCGCTCTCTGGTGATAATGAGGTGCTGCGTATTGAAGCCGAGGATTCACAGCAAGAGTTGCGCTTGGCAGCCAGCTGGGCAGCGCAGCAGTTAAAAGCCAATCCGGAACAGCGTATTGGTATTGTGGTGCCAGAGCTTAATAACTCATTGCAGCGCGTGGCACGGGTGGTGAATGAAGCGCTCAATAGTGTCAGTGATAATAAGAGCGCCGCCGGTTTAGAGGGTTTAGAAAGCACAGAAGGCACAGAGGTCATTGCCAATATCTCAGCTGGCACGGCCCTGCGCGATACACCAATGGTCAACAGTGCCCTGCTGATGATTGGCCTTTTAAAAGATAAGCGCCCGCTCAGTGAATGGTTGCATCTGCTCTATTCCCCCTACTCTGCATTTGATCAGTTGCCCCTAAGCTTTCGCGCTGACAGCGAAATACTGCTGCGTAAGCGCAATCGCTTTGACTTTAGCCTGAGCCAGTTTATTACTGCAGTTACACCTAAGCCTAAACATAAGCCGGTGATTGAAGTTGATCTCGCTGCGGAACCTGAGGGCGAGGCCAATGCCGCACTTAAACCCCTACGGGCACTTCGCGACTATGAGCGCCGACAAATTAACAGCCAGCAGAGCTTTACCGCCTGGGGAGATTTCTTTGTCACCTACCTTACGGATCTCGGCTGGCCCGGCAAACGCACAGTCAACAGCCTTGAATATCAGCAGCGCCAACATTGGAATCGACTGCTGGAACAGTTTACTGGCCTAGACAATCTAGGTATTGAGGTGGGCCTCTCCACAGCCTTTAAACATCTGCAACAGCTGGCTCAGGATTCAGTATTTCATCCTCAGACCGCCGATGCGCCGCTGCAGATACTGGGTCTGCTCGAGGGATCCGGATTGCGCTTTGATCAGCTGTGGATTGTCGATATGCACAGCATGAATTTTCCCGCCTCAGTGTCAATTAACCAGCTGCTACCAGCTGAATTTCAGCGCCTCCATCAGATGCCTCACAGCCTACCCGAGCGGGAGTTAGAGATCGCCAATAAATTATTACAGGAGTACAAAAACAACAGCGGCCGTTTAATTGTCAGCTACCCAAAAATGCGCGGCGAAGAGCAACTAGATCCGAGCCCACTGATTACCGATATTGCCCTAGGTAAGGAGCAGCTAGTCAAAAACCCACAGGCCCATCCACCCTGGCTCTTTCAAGACTATCAGTGCCAACTATTGGCCGATCAGGCACCGCCCTATAGCCCGAAAGTGGAAACCATTCGCGGTGGTAGCAACTTGCTAAAAAACCAATCGATCTGCCCCTTTAATGCTTTTGTTACCCACAGACTTAAAACCGAGGCCCTGGAGGAACCCACCCAGGGACTATCGGCCATGGATCGCGGTTCTCTGTTACATGAAATACTTTTTCGTCTCTGGGGTATCTGGAAAAGCTCCGCCACACTGCAGTCCCTGACAGATACACAGCTTGAGCAGCAACTGGCTACCACCATTGAGGAGACACTCAGAGAGTGGGCACCCCAGCATCCAATCCTCCGCGGTGATCGCTTTCGGGGTCTCGAACAGCAGCGTTTGGAAAAGCTCCTAGCTCAATGGCTGGAAGAAGAGAAGTTGCGGCCGCCCTTTGAAGTGGTGGAGTTGGAAAGCAAAAATCGAGTGCAGTTTGGCGATCTAGAGATTAACTTGCGCCTAGACCGGGTCGATAAGATTGGCGATAAGCTGTTAATTATTGACTACAAATCCGGCGCTGTAAAAGAGTCCAGCTGGAGTGGTTCGCGGCCGGTGGATCCCCAGTTACCGCTCTATGTACTGGCCAGTAACCCCCGCGCCAATGGCTGCGCCTTTGCCCAGATTAAAGGCGGCAAGATTAAATTTGTCGGCAGCACCGACAGTAAATTTTTGGCCAGTGAAAAAGCCGCTGCCGACGCCGATCTTTCCCAGCAGTGGGCAGAACAGATTGATGCCTGGCAGAACGCGCTCAATAATCTCGCCGACGAGTTCGTTCGTGGCCATGCCAATGTCGAAGTCTATGACCAGACTCAGTTTGGGTATCAGGATTATCTGCTGCCTTTAAATCGCTGGTCTGAAGAAGCGGATATCAATGCAGAAGTGGCGGGTTCGATTAGCAGCAACGCCGGTACTACCGGAGCACTTAACTAATGGCCCAGCTAATGACTGAGATTGCCGATCTACAACAGCGTCGCCAAGCGCTAGATCCCTCACAGAGCTTTATTGTCTCTGCTCCGGCGGGTTCAGGAAAAACAGGACTCATCACCCAGCGGGTTCTGCGATTGCTCTGCACCGTGGACAATCCCGAGGAAATTCTTAGCATTACCTTTACCCGCAAGGCCGCCCGTGAGATGGCCAGCCGTATTCACAGCGCCCTGCGTCAAGCGGCCTATACTCCGCGACCTGCAAATGAGTATGAAGCCCAGACCTGGGATCTCGCTGCCGCTGCAGTTGAGCGCAACAAACTGCTGGGATGGAACCTGCTGGATATGCCAGGTCGACTGCGCATCCAGACCATTGATGGTTTCTGCCGCTATATTGCTAGCCAGTTTGCCCTTGAAACCAAGTTTGGCCCCATTCCAGAACCCAGCGAGCAACCGCAGATACACTACCAGAGCGCAGCTCGTGTGTTGCTGGATAAGATTGAAGAAGCTGGCCCAGTTGCTGAACAGTTGGCTGTGTTACTGGCCCATACTGGTAACGATATGGCGCGCTGTGAAACCCTGCTCTCCGAGTTGCTGGGCAAGCGCGAGCAGTGGCTGCCGCTGATTTATGATGCAGGCAAAAATAGCCAGTATTTTCAGCAGGTCATTGAGCAGGTTGTGGCTGACAATCTGTTGCAACTGGATGAGGCATTAATGCCCATAGCCGGTGAATTTGTCGAACTGATCGATTTCGCTGCCCAGCATGTGGCCCCCAAGGATGATTTTGCCCTCAGCGAACTGGGCAGCTTTAGTGAACTGCCCGAGATCGGTCTCGAAGGCGTTGCCCAGTGGAAGCTGATCCTGGGTCTGCTGGTGACCAAAAGCAATGAACCGCGCAAAACCATCAATGTTAAGCAGGGATTTCCCAGCGATCAAAAAGAGGTTAAGGCACGGATTATGGTGCTCTTGGACTGGTGCCGCGAGCGTCCCGAACTCAATGAAATGATCGCCAATGTGATGCATCTTCCGGATGCCGAGATTAATCAAGCTCAGCAAAAAATGCTCGACGCACTGGGGTTTTTACTGCCCTTGTTGGCAGCGCAACTGGATGTGATTTTTCAACAGCAGGGCCAGTGTGATTACCCGGCCATTACTCTGGCGGCACTGAATGCCCTGGAGCCCGAAGCCGAGGGCGGCGTGGTCTCGGATATCACCCTGCGTCTGGACTATCAGCTGCGGCATATTCTGGTGGATGAGTTTCAGGATACCTCTGCGGCACAGATCAATTTGCTCGAACAGCTTATAGGTGGCTGGCAGCCGGATGATGGCCGCACACTGTTTTTGGTGGGCGATGCCATGCAATCCCTGTACGGTTTTCGCAACGCCAATGTGGGTCTATTTCTCAACGCCCAGCGCCACCCAGTTGGGCCAGTGCAATGTACGCCCCTAACGCTGACCTCTAACTTTCGCTCCCAGGAAGGCATTATTCAATGGGTCAACAGTGCCTTTACTGAGGCCTTCCCGGCTCGTGCCGATATCAGTCGCGGTGCGATTCCCTATTCCCCTTCGGTGGCTGTTAAAGCCGCTGATGATGGGCAGTCAGTGAGTTTTCAAGGCTTTGCTGGCGACGATCATAAGCTCGATGAAGCGACGTATATAGCCGAGCTCTGCAGTCAATTGCGGGATCATAATCCGGCTGAGTCAATTGCCATACTGGTGCGCGGCCGCGGTCATCTGCGCAGTATTATCCCGGCCCTGCGTGAGGCCAAGCTCTACTGGCAGGCCATCGACATTACGCCACTGGCCAGCAGAATGCCTGTGATTGATCTTCTCTCATTGACTCGCGCCCTGCTCTCGCCGGCAGATAAAATTGCCTGGTTAGCTGTTTTGCGAGCGCCGTTTTGCGGGCTCAGCCTTGGGGATTTGTTAGCTGTTGCCAATAGTATCGAAAAGGATGATGAAAACCGCTATCAACAGAATAATGCGATATTGGCCCCACTGATTCAGTTACTTGAGGCGCCAGCAGACCAGCGCTCTAGTCAGCACTTTAGCCAGCATGGCCAAGAAACCCTCCAGCGCATCATCCCGCTGTTGGACGCGGCCTGGAAAAACCGTGGCCGCGCCAATTTGCGCGCTACAGTTGAACAGCTGTGGATCGACATGGGTGGCCCGGCTACGCTTCAAAATAGTGCCGACCTCAGTGATGCCCGCAGTTATTTAGATCTGTTGGAGAACTGGCAAACCGGGGCCACTCTCAGCGATTGGAATAGCTTTAAGCTGGCGGTGGACAAACTCTATGCGGCACCTTCACCTGATGATGGCGGCGCAGATAATAGCGACGGCAGTCAAAAATCAGTTATCCAGATTATGACCATTCATAAAGCCAAGGGCCTGGAATTTGATCATGTAATTTTGCCCGGGCTCAGTCGTGGCTCGGGATCGGATAAGAAGCAACTTCTGCGCTGGCAGCAGCATATAGATGAGCACAGCGATTCCTCGCTGATTATGGCGCCACTGGGTGCCCACGATGAGGAAGATGACAGTGTCTACAGCTATCTGAAGCGTGAAGACAGTCTTAAGACTCGCCTTGAGAGCACCAGGGTTCTCTATGTTGCCGCAACCCGAGCGGTGCGCCGACTCTATTTGTGCGGCACCGTTAAGCAACTTAAAAATGGCCAGTGGCAACCTACAGGCAAGACCACATTATTGACGCCGATTTGGAACAGCATCGAAGAGGGTCTGGACCAAGGGATTTATACAGTGCGGCAGAGCGCGACTGAAGCCTTCAGTGAGGACGGTAAAGAAGTCCCCAGCTTGCGCCATATTCGTCGCTTGGATAGACAATTCCAGCCGCCACAAAGACCTGATAGCAGTGCCAATCTAGGTACCCCTGAAACTGCTGCAGAGTCCGGTGCTGATATTGATAGTAGCCTTTCCAGTCGCGCTCGCTCCATGGGTACTGTGTTGCATAGAACCCTGAAACAGCTCGCCAACGAAGGTCTGGATCAGTGGCCTGAGGCACGCATTAATCAGTTGCCGGCAACCTGGGCCGCTCAACTTAAAGAGCTTGGTATGCTGGCCAGGCCCGATGAGCTTAAAAGCTTACTGCAAGCGGTGAATAGCATGCTCGCCGATCAGCGCGGTCGCTGGATTCTGCAGCGTCATGAGCAGGCTCAATGCGAACAGGCTCTGGGTTATAGATATAGCGATCGCGGCCATGTCGGCACCTCGGTAATTGACCGAACTTTTATCGACGATGGCACCCGCTGGATTATTGATTACAAGCTTTCTCAACCTGCCGAGGGTGAGTCTGAAGAACAATTTATCCGCCGTCAGAGCAGTGCTTACAGCGCCCAACTGAGCCATTACGCAAAGCTCTATGGGAGCATGCAGCCAAATCCTGTTCGCTGCGCACTCTATTTCCCTCAAATCCCCATGTTTATTGAGCTAGAAGCCGAATAGCCTTCAAAAGTCAGTAGATTTAAGTACAATGCATGATCTTTTGAAAAACCACATTAGCTAGGAACTTGAGCATGGATTCACAGGCTGTAGAAAATATTAATATCGAACCACCAGTGGTTCTAATTACCCCAGCAGAATTGAAGCGTGAAATCCCGCTGACCGATAAAGCTCGCGGAGTAATCTCCCAGGGTCGCAAGAATATAGAGAACATTCTCGAACGCAAAGATCACCGCCTGATAGTTGTGGTGGGTCCCTGCTCGATTCACGATCTCAAAGCCGCACACGACTATGCCAACAGACTTAAAGCGCTGGAAGAAAAAGTCGGCGATACACTACTAATTGTTATGCGCGTCTATTTCGAAAAGCCCCGCACAACCACTGGCTGGAAAGGCCTGATCAACGACCCGTTTATGAACGACTCGTTTAAGATTACCGATGGTCTGCATATTGGCCGTCAGCTGCTTCATGATATTTCTGAAATTGGTCTGCCGACCGCAACTGAAGCACTGGATCCAATCTCACCTCAGTATCTGCAAGACCTGATTACCTGGTCAGCGATTGGTGCACGCACCACTGAATCACAGACTCACCGTGAGATGGCCTCTGGCCTATCCTCTTCTATAGGCTTTAAGAACGGTACCGATGGTAGCTTAACCGTAGCCATCAATGCCCTGCAGTCTGTTTCTAGCCCGCACCGTTTTCTGGGTATTAATTCAGACGGCAATGTCTCGATTGTTACCACCAAAGGCAACCCCTATGCACACGTAGTGTTGCGCGGCGGCAATGGCAAGCCTAACTATGATTCAGTCAGCGTGTCTATCTGCGAGCAGGAACTAGTCGCTGCCGGAATCGACGCCAACATTATGGTCGACTGCAGTCACGCCAACTCCAATAAAGACCACAACCTGCAGCCTCTGGTTCTGGATAACGTTGCCAACCAAATTGTTGAAGGCAACAAGTCAATTATTGGTGTGATGCTGGAGAGCAATATCAATGCTGGTAATCAAAAGCTATCCAGTAATCCAGATGATATGGAATACGGCGTCTCAGTGACCGATGCCTGTATAGATTGGGTAACCACTGAAAACACATTGATCGCCATGGCCGACAAGCTCCGCGATGTATTGAAAACCCGCTAAGCTTTCCTGGCCTAGCGTAAAAAAAGCCCCAACTCTGTAAAGATCTGGGGCTTTTTTGTAGCCGTATTAGAGAGACTACAATCATTCGCTCTGGGCTCCAGAACAGAGTATTGTTAACCAAATTATCAACGTCAATTCCCTACATTTAAGAGCACTATTAAGGACACTATTAAGGACACTATGATTAGATTACTGTTACTCGTCGCGATCATCTTTTCAATCTGGTACTGGTGGACAACTGTGACCCGTCTACCCCAGGAGAAGCGCCGTGCTTTTTTGTGGCGCAGCGCATTTTGGCTGGTGCTTGGTGCATCGGTCATGCTTGTCGCAACCGGGCGCATGCACTGGCTTGGAGCAGGCCTTGCGGTGCTGGTGCCAGTGCTTAAAGGAACCTTCGCAGTAGGACTGCGTGCCCTGCCTTTCCTGCAGATTCTAAGCCGTTTTAAAACCAGTCCCTCGCAATTTCGCACCAAGTCTCTGGCTGTTGAAGTTAACTTCGCGACTCGGCAGATGGATGGCGAGGTACTAGATGGTGAGTTTGCTGGGCGTCGTCTCTCTGAGCTAAGTGCCGATGAAGCGAAGAAGCTCAGCGACAGCCTTCGCGGAACTGATCGCGAATCTTATGTGTTGATGCAGGCTTACATGATGCGCAACAATCGTGGCGGCGATGAGCAGTCGCAACAAGACTCTTCACCAGGAAGCTACTCTGACTTGTCCAATGAGGAGGCGCTGAAAATTTTAGGCCTAGAAAGTGGTGCATCGAAAGAAGATATTGGCAAAGCCCACAAGCGACTGATGCAGCGCCTGCACCCGGACCGCGGTGGCAGCGACTATCTCGCGGCTAAAATTAATGCGGCCAAAGATCAGCTAATCTAGCTTGTAGCCAAAGCCCCAATATACTGAGCACCCTATGCGTCACAGGCAAGATTTTGATCCTGCAAAAAAAATTAACTGGAAGATATTTCAGGTCATATGGCCCTACCTACTCGAATACAAAGTTCGTATCGGCATCGCCATTGTCTGTTTGGTGTTATCCAAAACAGCCAGCGTCTACGGGCCTTTTTTACTCAAAGATATAGTCGACACACTAAACCCTGCAGCTAGCGGTGGCATTGCTCCCAGTATCCCCAACATGATGGCAGTGCCCATCGGTCTGGTGCTCGCCTATGGCTTCGCGCGTTTTTCCATGATCATTCTCGGAGAAATCCGCGATACAGTGTTTGGTCGAGTCACTGAACGAGCCATGCGCCGCATAGGTCTGCAGGTGTTTAATCATGTCCACAGCCTCGACTTAGACTTTCATCTCAATCGTCGCACTGGCGGCTTGGCCAGAGATATAGAGCGCGGCACCAGCGGCATCAGCTTTTTGATGCGCTTCTTTGTGTTTAATATTGCCCCGACACTAATTGAAATCGGCCTAGTTATTGGCCTGCTGTTTTATAACTACGGCATTGAATTTGCCGCTATTACTATGGCCTCAGTGGTCCTGTATATTTTCTTTTCAATGATCACCACAGACTGGCGCACTCAGTTTGTTCGCGAGGCCAATAAAGCCGACTCCGCAGCAAGCACCAGATCCATAGACAGCCTGCTGAACTATGAAACGGTTAAATACTTTACCAATGAAGAGTATGAGGCGCGTCTCTACGACCATGCCCTAGCGGACTGGGAATCGGCGCGACGCAAAAACCGCCTGTCGCTACTCTCGCTCAATGCGGGTCAGGCACTGATTATTACCGTCGCCATGACAGCCATGATGTGGCTGGCCGCCCAGCGAGTAGCCGAGGGCGCCATGACCATAGGTGACTTTGTCTTGATCAATGCTTTTATGATGCAGCTGTTTATGCCGCTTAATTTTCTCGGTTTTGTCTATCGGGAAATCAAAGGGTCCATGGCCAATATTGAGAATATGTTTGCCCTGATGGAACTGAGCAGTAAGGTCCAAGATGCCCCAGCAGCGCCGCAGCTAAATGTTCGCCAGGGGCATATTCGCTTTGATCAGGTTTGCTTTGACTATCAGGCGGATCGGAAGATTCTGAAAAACATCAGCTTTGAAATCCAGCCAGGTGAAAAGGTCGCCATAGTCGGTGCCAGTGGTGCTGGAAAATCGACCCTTGTGAAATTATTGTTCCGTTTTTACGATCCAACCCAGGGCAATATTTCCATTGATGGCCAGGATATTCGCACAGTGTCTCAACAGTCCCTGCGCGGGGCTATTGGCATAGTGCCCCAGGATACGGTGCTGTTTAACAGCAGCATCTTTGACAATATTCGCTACGGAAAGCCTGAGGCCAGCGACGAAGAGGTTCACAATGCAATCCGCATGGCCCACCTTGAAGCCTTTATTAAGCAGTTGCCAGATGGCGTCGACACCATGGTGGGTGAACGCGGTCTGAAACTATCGGGAGGCGAAAAGCAACGCGTGGCCATCGCCAGAACCATTCTTAAGCGGCCGCCAATTCTGCTATTTGATGAGGCTACCTCGTCGCTGGACAGTAAGTCCGAGCGCTCTATATTAGCGGCCCTGCGAGAGATCGCCGAAGGTCATACCAGCTTGGTCATTGCCCATCGTCTGTCCACCATTGTTGATGCGGACAGAATAGTGGTGCTCGATCAGGGCTCAATAGTGGAACAGGGAACCCACCATGAGCTGCTGGCACTAGAGGGCCGCTATGCAGAGCTTTGGTCTACTCAGCTAAGATCTGCCCGTCTTAGCTCTGACTAGATAGGCTGTGACTAGTAGCCCCTAGCTCAACCGCTAGTGTTAACCAGTTCACACAATCGAAGTGACACAGTTGCAGCCCATACACAAAAGAATAGAATTGGCTCCTTGGTAATCAAAAATTGTTGGCAGCGACGCTAACAGGGAGCTTTAACGGAATGGGCATTAATGTAAAAACTATAAGTCTATCTATCACCAGCTTTGCACTGAGCGTACTGATCAGCAGTACCGCCCTCAGCGCTCAGGTTGACATCGTCTATGAGGGTCCCAGTAACTCAACCGCACTCACGACCAAGGACGGCAAAGGTTCGAAGGCTGTCGAGGGCACTGTGTATGCGGGGCTCAGTTCAATAACAGTAGACGGCACTAACAGCCTCGCAGTGAATACATCCAATAGCAGCATGGAAGGCACCTGGGAAGCCACAGTCAATGACTATGCCGCTGTTCAGGATGGCGCGGGGGAATACAACAGTGGTCCTAATGGCGAGGAAAAATATGCCAAAGCAGGTTATCTGTTTAGCCTATTAGATCTCTCAGAGAGCCTCAGTGAGACCGCCGCAAAATACAACGCGCTAGTAAACTATGTTATCTGGGACATAATGGGTGATGTGCCTAACCTCAAAAATAAGAACGACAAAGATGAGGCAAAAGATTTAAAGAAGAGCGCTGATAAAAACAAAAAATTTGACTGGTCGACCACCATGGTTGTTTACACCGGAGCTGATGGCGCCAACCAACGAGAGTTCTTTGCCGTACTGCCACCGATTGCAACACCGATTCCCAGCGCACTGTTTTTGTTTGGCTCAATGGCCCTTGGGCTGTTTGGCATAGTTAGGCGTAAAGAAACTCCCGCCGCTTAAGATCACGCCTCACCCTGGGCTCTCGACGAATAATTGAGGGAGGCTTTCTCCAAGTCTCCCTCATTCATAACCCTGCCCGTTATGACGATGGAAATTGGCCTCGAGAGCCAAATCACACCTTGAACCCTCCCAAACCCACGCCAATAATGCCAACTAGATCGCATATATCAAGCGGCGTGGTTGCAGAGCATTCGCCAGACAATAGAATCACCTCATTCACATCAATAAGTGTTGGCATGAGGCTGACAGGGAGCTTAAACGGAATGAACATCAGTATAAAAACCGGCTTTAAAACCAGCTTTAAAACAATAGCTCAATCACTCGCCAGCGTTGCATTGACGCTTTTTATCTGCACTACAGCCACAGCCGCGGCAATCGATATTGCTTACAGTGACGCCGGCACGTCGATCGCTCTGCCTACTTACTACACCGGCTCGGCAACAGCAGGACTCAGCGAAATCACCATCGATGGCAATAGTAGAATGGCTTTTAATACTGAACATGAGAGCATGTCAGGAACCTGGACAGCCACTGAAACCCGCTATGCTGATGTACAAAATGGCGCTGGAAAATATAACTATGGTCGAGGTGGTGCAAAAAAATACGCCCAAGCTGGATACCTGTTTAGCACCTTAGACCTCTCTGAAAGCCTCAGCGCTGTGGCAGCGAAACACAACGCACTGGTGAACTATGTAGTCTGGTACATCATGGATGAACAAGTGCCCTATCTATCTAGCCGCAGAGATCAAAATAAAGCTTACGGCCTGTACCGAAAAGCCGGCCGTCAGAGCAACTTTGATTGGTCCAGTATCATGCGGGTTTACACGGCCAATGACCGAGGCACTACCCGTGAGTTCTTTGCGGTGTTGCCACCAATTGCAACACCGATCCCCGGAGCATTGTTTTTATTCGGCTCTATGGCTCTCGGACTGTTTGGCATAGCGACTCGTAAGCGCGGCGTACTTAAGGCATAGGGGCTTTAGTCAATAGTCTGTAAAAACAGCCGGTAAAAAAACAGCCACCCCAAAGGCTCTGCCACTCAAATTAGAGGCAGAGCCTTTTTGTATCTCTAGGGTTTGTATCTGTAGGCGTTGTCTTTGAACAGATGAAATGAATATAGCGCCCAAGCCATTTGAACGGCTCTCGCTGGGAGTAACACAACTCCATATCAATAACTGCAGCCCCATTTTCATGACCACCTCGCCGGGTCGTGACATAGTCGTGAAAGACCCGAATACCCGAACTGTAATCTGTTGCGAGCGCGGCCTGCTCAACCCACTGCTGCACAGCGTCAGGCTGCAGAGGCTCGCCGGGAGTGAGGCTTTTTGGGTGGGCGGAAAACTCACCCTGCAATACATTAAAGTTACCGCGAATTAAATTGCGATAGACCAGGGCATTCTGATTATAAAAGGTTAGAGACAATCGCCCCTGGGGCGTCAAAAATTCCTGCAGATTTCCAATCAATAACTCTGGCTCAGCTAACCATTCGATCAATGCATGACTCATCACCAGATCAAATTGGCCTAGACCTTCATTTTTTAGCGTTTGGTATGGTTGCTGATGCCAGATAATCTTATCCAACACTCCTGCTTCCTGCGCCAGCTTCTGAGCTGTCTCAAGCATCTGCTTAGAGAGATCGTTATAGACTACCTGATGACCCAGCTTGGCCAACGCCACTGTCAACTGCCCCAACCCGCCGCCAATATCTAATACCCGTAATCCAGCCTGAGGTGTTTGAGATTCTAGGTGCGGCAGCACAGCGACTAGATCGCGCCAGATAACCGCCAGACGAATATCCCCTTTGAGGCCACCGTAAACCTTCCGAGCAAACTTCTCGCTCAGATCATCAAAATTTCTATCAACTGTATTTTTGCTCAAGCTGGTCTCGCAGAGTCATCGAATGGGTAATACATAATGAATAGCGCGATGTTAACCGGAATCTAGCTCTGCAGATATAGCGAAGCGTGCATTTGCCCTTTACAATGAGCGCCTAAATAAAAGGTCCCTCTTATGTCCCAATCAACAACCTCTGAACTGCCAGGCTCTCAAATACCGGCTGCGCACCAAACAGAAACAGTACGGCTAACCCAAGAGCTTATTCGTCGTCGCTCAGTAACACCAGATGACTGTGGCTGCCAGGAGGTTATGATTGAGCGGCTCAGTGCCATAGGCTTTAAGATCGAGCGCCTGCGCTTCGGTGATGTGGATAATTTTTGGGCGGTACACGGCGAATCAGGTCCAACCCTCTGCTTTGCCGGTCACACAGATGTAGTACCCACGGGTCCTGAGCAGAACTGGCAGCAGGCGCCTTTTGACGCCACCATAGTCGATGGCCATATAGTCGGCCGCGGGGCCGCAGATATGAAAGGCTCTCTGGCCGCCATGGTTGTAGCCTGCGAGCGTTTTGTTGCAATCAATCCAAACCACAGTGGGCGTATCGCTTTCCTGATCACCAGCGATGAAGAAGGCATTGCCATCGACGGCACCATTAAAGTGATTCAACTGCTAAAAGAGCGCAATGAACTGCCGGAATGGTGCCTGATTGGCGAGCCCTCAAGCACCGCAAAATGTGGCGATGTGGTTAAAAATGGTCGCCGTGGTTCACTGGGTTGCACTCTTACTGTGAAAGGTCAGCAGGGCCATGTGGCCTACCCTCATCTAGCGGATAACCCAGTGCATAGAGCCGCTCCGGCTCTGGCTGCACTGGCCAGCGAAGTATGGGATAACGGCAATGAGTTCTTCCCCGCCACCAGCTTCCAGATTTCCAATATTCAAGCCGGCACTGGCGCTACCAATGTGATTCCCGGCGAAATGCAGGTGATCTTTAATTTCCGTTTTTCAACCGAGTTGACCGAGCAGAAGATTATCCAGCGGGCAGAGAGCATTCTCGACGAACATGGGGTTAAGTATTCGGCCAACTGGCATCTTAGCGGCCATCCGTTTTTAACCTCAAGCGGAGAATTGGTTAGCGCCACCGTTGAGAGTATTGCCGAGGTCACAGGCCTAGAGACAGAGCTGTCCACAGCCGGCGGCACCTCTGACGGCCGTTTTATTGCGCCACTTGGGGTTCAGGTCATTGAGCTGGGGCCAGTGAACGAAAGTATTCACAAGATTGATGAAAATACCAATGTCGATGATCTCAACTGTCTCACGGAAATCTATCAGACTATCTTAAGCAAGCTGTTGGCTTGAGGCTAAGCCAGTCGGCGCAATATGAACGCTCTTAATAGCGGTCTCTATCTCGCGACTATATTGATCTGGGGTTCCACTTGGCTGGCGATAACCTACCAGCTCGGCGAAGTGGATCCCTTAGTGTCTGTAATATACCGCATGGCCCTGGCATCGGGACTGTTGTTTATCTGGTGCTGGTTGAGAGCGATCCCGCTGCGCATGAGCCTTCGGGATCACCGCTTTATGGCGGCACAGGGCTGCTTTCTCTTTGGTTTGAATTACTGGACTATCTACTGGTCTGAGGTCTATCTGCCCAGTGGTCTGGTTGCAGTGATTTTTTCACTGTTAGTCTTTTTCAACATTATCAATGGCAGAATATTTCTCAAGCACCCGGTGACATTGCAGACCGTTGTGGGTGGCCTAGTTGGCCTAACGGGTATTTGTATGCTTTTCTATCCAGAGTTCGCCTTGCTCTCTAATTCTAGTTCTGGTTCTAGTTCTAAGTCTAATTCAAACGACCCTCTGCTCGGTTTTGGCTTGGCATTTATTGCAGTAGTATTTGCTTCTCTGGGGAATATTGTGGCGACACGAAATGGCAACACAGGCATCTCGGTTTGGGCAATTAATGCTTGGTCTATATTCTATGGCACGGCGATTTTAGCGCTGATCGCCCTAGTCAGCGGTGCCGAGTTTTCCTACGGTTCGACCCTGGAATACAGCCTCTCACTGATCTATCTGTCAGTTTTTGGCACCATTTTAGCCTTCGGTGCCTATCTGAAACTATTGATCAATATAGGTCCAAGTCGTGCAGGCTATACCTCGCTGATTATTCCTTTTGTGGCGATTATTCTGTCGACTCTGTTTGAGGACTATCAGTGGACTCTGCTTGCTGCGGGGGGATTTGTGCTGGTGGCTCTGGGCAACTATATGGTGTTAAAACGACGCTGAGAGTTAAAAACCAAGAGGAGCTAAGGGCTAGAGAGCTAAGGGCTAGAGAGTTAAGAGGGTTAAGAGGGTTAAGAGGGTTAAGAGGGTTAAGAGGGTTAAGAGGGTTAAGAGGGTTAAGAGGGTTAAGAGGGGCTAGGGCCTAAGAGATAGCCAAAGACTGAGGTTTTAAATAGGCAGCTTCTTAAGCGCATAAATATCAAAGCGCGTGGACTTCCCTTCCAGAGAGTAATTCGGCTTGGTGTCAGCCAAAAATCCCGCCCCAGCGGGACGCTTTACCACTACCCGATACTTGGCAACGACCAGAGCATTGACCAGCAGATCGTCTGCATCCGGATCTGTTCCTACAATGGCATGAAAAGCCTGCATCTGCTTTTTAACCTTGGCGGATTTTTTACGCAGTGGAAACATCGGGTCAACATAGACTACATCTGGACGCCAGACTTCTGGCTCTGGTTCTGAATCTGCCTGCACCCTCGCGTCGTCTCCTACTTCCAACTGGGCCATTTTGGCTACCAGGTTGCTGAGATAATTCGCGGCGTTGCCCTCGAGCAGACTGAGCCTACTGATAACCGCACCCAGCTCGTCATCCCCCTGTTCAAGTTCTTGATGTGCCGCCTCTCTACAGCGACTAAGACCATCGGCAAGCAAGCTGTGGACAATTGGATTGCGCTCCAGCATGGAAACCCTGCAGCCCAGAGAGGCCAATACAAAGCCATCGCCACCCATCCCAGCAGTGAGATCCAACACCTGAGGGGCAAACTTACCGGAAACGCCTACAGCTTTAGCTATAGCCTGACCATTGCCGCCACCATGGCGACGGCGATGGCTGTGCTCGGAACCGGCAAAATCGCAAATAATTGATCCATAGCCTTTGTCTGCGGATGGACGCAGCACCAAGCCCTGTTCGGTAAACTTAAGAAGATAGTCATAGCCATTAGTGCCAGTGCCAGTATCAATCTGAACGGGCAAGCCTAGTTTTTCCGCAAGAGCCTCGGCCTGAGGCTTGTAGATACTCGACTCGTAGGCGACGCGAATGATCGGAAGGCTGTCTGTAGACATCGAATATTTCCCAAGATTTTAGAACCGGTGGTCACAGTTACTGATGTAACCAGTGGATTGTTTAAGTGCTGCAATTATAGCGTTACAGTGGTGCAATCGGGCACCTATAATGCAGCAATCAATAACTAACCTATGCCGCCCACCTCAAGTACCCTGACCGGAGTGTTTTATGTCTTCTCGCTATCGCCTTTTCGTCCGTCCTGTCCAAATCATGGGCCTTATTCTGAGCCTATTCCTTGTCACAGGGTGCGATCGCTATGCGGTAACTCTAAATCAGCAGCCTATCTATACGCCAAAAGTGATTTACAGCGGTTATCAGATTGCTGATCCGGCTCTGGCTAGCTGCGTTAAACTCACTTTAAACGAGGCAAAGATCACTCAGCCTGATCAACTGGAGACACTTAACTGCAGTTTTGCCGGGATCACTGATCTCTCGGGTATTGAGCTCTTTTCGAAACTTAAAACAATTAATTTGAACAGTAACCAACTCACTGATCTCAAAGCGTTACTATTTCTCGGTGAGTTGCGTCAGGTCAATCTCTCAGAAAATCCCTTACTCAGCTGTAGCGATGTAAAGGCCCTTGATGAATTACTTAAGGATGCAATCATTGTTGCGCCAGTCTGCAAATAATTGTTGTAAAAGTAGACTTTATGTCCTATTGAGGTGGAAAAAAGATACCCACAAAACCTGTGGATAACTTTGTGGATTAAATGCTATATGGCCCTACTAAAGGCCCCAAAAGTGGGCCTAACACTTAGATTGATCATTTTTTAACCAGATAATAATAGCCATTAAAATCAATGACTTATAGTTTTGTAGGTCAAAAATCAAGGGCTTACGTGAGTTTTGTAAAACAAATTGTAGAATTAGCAGCTATCTGTGGAAAAAAACCGAAAATAGTTTTCATAAACAGCAAAAAACATATTGCAGTGGATAAAAAAATGTTTTAAAGGCGCGGATTTTTTCCATTCATGTGCGAATAAACTGCGAGAGAATCACGAAAAAAGAACTAGGTGGTAGCCCCTGCCCGCAATCAACTCTTTTACTCTAAACTTGACGATTGTCAGTTTAAGGTTTTCAGCTCTAGCCAATCAAAGCCCTGCTGCTGACAGGCATAGTGCAAATTACCCGATCCATGGATCACAGCCTCAACTGCCGCCTTGACCTTTTCCAAGCTGTTATTCTTTTCACTGATATGCCCAATCACTAACTGTTGCATGCGCTGCTGGTCGAGAACCGACAATAGCTGGGCCGTCTGCTGGTTATTGAGATGGCCCCAGGGACCTGCGACACGATCTTTTAGAAACTCAGGATAACTGCCGGCATACAGCATATCGAGATCGTGATTGGCTTCAATCAGCAAGCCATCGCACTTGGCATACACAGACTCTATATGAGGCGTTAGAGAGCCAACGTCTGTCAGTATTCCAAGTTGATGCTGTTCGCTGTTAAACAGGAACTGGACAGGTTCTCGCGCATCATGTGGCACAGGTACCGGTGTCACCTGAAGATCGCCGATCTGAAACACCTGATGGCTGTCGATAATTTTAAAAGGGTAGTCTTTACCGCTAGCTTTTTTGCTGCGCATACAGCCCGCAGTGACATAGACGTCGATAGCGAACTTTGATGCCAGAGGCACAACCCCTTTCCAGTGGTCACTGTGTTCGTGGGTAACCAAAATGGCGTCTATATTTTCTGGAGTCTTGCCGAGTTTGGCGAGTCTTTGAGTGGTGTCGCGAATAGAGAAGCCGCAATCGATCATCAAGCAGGTATCGCGCCATTCGACTAGGGTCGAATTGCCTTTGCTACCACTGCCGAGAGATGCAAAACGCATAGAATTAATAACCTTTTACCAGCAAGCTTGTACTAAAGACCCTAGGCAGCGCCCTGCCGCCAAGAGCGGAGTTAACTGCCCAGAGCGGAGTTAACGGCCAAGAGCGGAGTTAACTGCCCAGAGCGGAGTTAACTGCCCAGAGCGGAGTTAACGGCCAAGAGCTAAATTAAAAGGCTATTAGGACATATTGCTACGCAGAACATTCAGCAGGCGCAGAGTTTCGGCTTTATTCAAGCCCTGCGCTTCAGGACCGACAATGCGAATCTCAACATTGGCGCCGACGGTCTGTACCAAAATGCGGTAGTTAACTTCAAGAATCTCGTCACTGCCGCCGAATAAGCGGCTAAAGAAGCCTGGCTCCGCGGTTGTCTCAGGAGTGTAGTTTACGTAGATAACCCCCTCAGAACGATTCTGATCAACGCTGACAAAGCCGCCGCGATCAGCTGAATAGAGAGTCGAGGCCCAGGTTCTATCGAAACTTAGCTTGGCCAGAATAAACGGGTCCGAAATTTCAGGAGTGACTACCTCGACCTTGGCGTCGCCACCAATATCTTGGGCAAGCAAGGATACGGATGCGTAGTCGGCACTGGCGGCCAGATCATTGGCTAGCAGAGAGAGCATGTCTTGTTCGCGCTGATCATCGTCTGAGGTCTGTGGCCACTGGGCCTGATCTTCCTCGGAACGAGCTGCCTGATTGTGCACCGCGGATATCTCGGCACTGTCTAACTGTACGCCGGGCGAGATCTGAAAGCGGAAGCGGTGGGAGTTTTCCTCGTCGGAGTTAAATTTCACCCAAACAGTTTCAATAATACCCTCGGAGCCATCGGCCAGCGCTGCCGGCACGCCACTGCGATTAAGCACGTTGCGCACTCGGGGCCACACTTCGCTGGGGGGAACATTGATCAGTACCCAGCGGCGCCCTTCGAGCGTCTGAATTTTAACCGACTGTTCAAAGGTATTGACCGACGCCGGCTGTGGACGGGGTACGTCGAACTCCACTAGTTCAACACTGGTCACTGGAATTTGGGGAATTGGATAGATCTGCCCGAGCACATCTTTGTCCATGCCCTGAGGTACTACAGTCACTGCAGTCTCCTCAGCTAGTAGATAGTCATCGCTGCGATCACGCAAGCCCAACCAACCGCAGCCCGTCAAACTTAGAATAACAACTACATTTAGTGCGCTAATCAATCGTTTCATCGTTATTGGCAACCCATTAATTTGGTAAAAATCAGTTTCAATTCAATTTAAAATCAAGCCTAAAAACAGCTTTATATAATTTCGGCACTACTCATTGCAGCTCGAACCAGCTCATGGTGCTCTGCGCTCAAGGTTGTCATCGGCAGTCGCAAGACATTTTCCTGCAGACCCAGCTCAGCCACTGCCCACTTAACCGGGATTGGATTGGCTTCGACAAATAGATCCCGGTGCAGTGCTTCAAGCTTGCTGTCTAGTTCAGCTGCCGTAACTGCATCTCCAGCCAGGGCTGCCGCGCACATCTGAGACATTAATTTTGGTGCAACATTGGCGGTTACTGATATATCACCATCACCGCCTAATAAGATTAGCTCTCGAGCTGTGGCATCATCCCCAGAGTAAATAGCAAAGCCCTCTGGACGCTGAGCAATCAACGCTGCAGCGCGCTCAAGATCACCGGTGGCTTCTTTTATGCCGACAATATTTTCAATCGCACTTAAACGCATGACGGTCTCAGGCTTCATATCACAGGCAGTGCGGCCCGGAACGTTGTACAAAATCTGGTCTATGGCGACAGCTTCGGCAATGGCTTTATGATGCAGATAAAGACCTTCCTGAGTCGGCTTGTTGTAATAAGGGGTAACCAGCAAGCAGGCATCGGCACCTGAATCGGCCGCAGCTTGAGTTAGGACTATAGCTTCACTGGTGGAGTTGGCGCCGGTGCCGGCAATAATCGGCACCCGGCCAGCGGCCTGCTCGACTATTACGCGAATAACCTGGGCGTGCTCAGCGACACTTAAGGTGGCTGATTCACCAGTGGTACCTACAGCAACTATGCTGTTGGTGCCCTGCTCTATGTGCCAATCAACTAGGTGCTTCAACGCTGGCCAGTCAACCCCTTGGGTGTCTTGGTGCATGGGCGTGACTAGAGCGACAATACTTCCGCGAATCATCTGCTACTTCCTATTACTTCAATGGATAAAAAAAACATCATGGTACTGATGGCTACTGGGCGACACAAGCTAAACCTTTGCCTTTGGCAAGACTGCTTAAGGCAGTGCTAAACGACGCGACGACGTGACTTTCTTTCCGGCAAATCATATAGATCGTCTTCGCCCTCTGGCCGATTTTTAAAGCGTCTATGAACCCACAGATATTGGTCAGGCTGCAGCCGAATAAATTTCTCAACAATTTGATTAATTCTAGTTGCGTCGGCAAGATCGTCGCCTGTTGGGAAATCTTCCAGCGCCGGATAAACCGTTATTTTGTATCCCTGAGATCCAGGTAGGCGAATATGACTAAAAGGTACAACTGCCGCGCCAGTCTTTTCGGCAAACCGCGCTGTGGCGTATACAGTCGCCGCTTGGACACCAAAAAATGGCGCAAATAAACCCTGTCCTAAACCATAATCCTGATCCGGCCCATACCAGAGAGAGTGGCCTTTTTTAAGCGCTTTCATAGTGCCACGAACATCGCGACGCTCAAACACCGCATTATCGCCAATGGATTGATTCAGTCGACCTCTGGCCTGTAAAAAGTCGTAGACGGCATTGCCATGGGCGCGATACATGCCATCCATTTTCCACTTCGATGACAGCGCCGCTGCGCCCACTTCCAAGCTGGTGTAATGAATCCCAAGCACCATAATACCGCGATCTTTAACAGCTTCAAGATGTTCTAAACCCTCAAACTGCAGTAGCTTGCTGAAACGCTTTTGCGACCACCACCAGGAGATACCCACTTCCATCACTGCAATACCAGTGCTGATAAAGTTGGCTCTCAGCAAGGCCGCCTGTTCCTCAGCACTGAGCTCAGGGAAACAGATTTCAATATTGCGCCGGGCAATAATTTTGCGACGACTGGGAATGGCATGAAAAACTAGGCCAATGCCCTTGCCAATCAACAGCAAAACAGGAAATGGCAGCAGAGTAATCAACCGCCACAGCCCAAAGGCAAACCAGATCAGCCAGTAGCGTGGATGCAATAATACGAGTCTAAACTGGGTGGCTTTTGAGCTGCTCATAGTCTGGCTGCAATCCAGTGAAATATAGGTTCATGTGTCACAATTAATTGCCTACAGCTATTACACCAAATTGCCAATAGAGACATCGGTGGCCACATCGGCCTGATAGTCGACACCATCAAGACCAAAGCCAAACAGGGTTAAAAACTCTTCTTTGTAGCCAGCGAAATCGGTTAGCTCTGCAAGGTTTTCAGTACTGATCTTGGCCCAGGCAGCAGCCACTACGGCCTGCACTTCAGGTCGCAGTTCGAGTTCATCACAGCGCAGACGGCCCTCTTTATCAGTGCGTGGATCGGCACTGTAGAGGCATTCTGTATACAAACGGTAGAGCTGCTCAATACAGCCCTCATGACTGCCATCGCGCTTCATCTCTTTAAATAGCATGGCCAGATACAAGGGCATAATCGGAATCGCTGAACTGGCCTGAGTGACTACTGCTTTGAGTACAGATACCCGAGCGTCGCCGCCGGTGGCCGCAAGCTTGTCGCGAATCGACAGCACCCGCTTGTCGAGATCTTTCTTGGCCTGACCAATGGTGCCATCCCAGTAGAGATCCCAGGTCATCTTTTCGCCAATATAGGTAAAGGCTGTGGTCTTGGCTCCCGGCGCTAAAACACCGGCTTCATCCAATGCATCAATCCACATCTGCCAGTCTTCACCACCCATAACTGCGACTGTGTCAGAGATTTCCTGATCATTTGCCGCTGATAGGCTAAATTCTTGAATGGTCTCTTTGTCGGTATTAATACCACGCATGGTGATATCTTTACCCACGGGCTTGAGTGTTGAATTAAACACTTCACCGGTTTTAGGGTGCTGTCGACG
>CAWLBR010000008.1:0-33329 GCA_963855085.1 Gammaproteobacteria bacterium | reverse complement strand
CATTGGCTTTATTGAGCTGGCCGGGAATAGCGGGCTGTGCCAGAGTGACGGGAACAATTGCTAGCTCACCTGGTGCCAGTGGCGATGCGGTTGCGCCGGGCTCACGCAGCGTCAGAGTTAGTCCAAGTAGTGCGGCGCGTTGCTGCATCAGCTGTGGATCAGCATAGGCAACCAACTCGTGGTCACAGCCACCCTGCACCAGGCTGATTAATATATCAGCGCCAATGCCAGAGGGTTCTCCTGGCGTCAGCGCCAATCTCAGAGTCATGACTCTGTGGACTCTTTTATTTCAACAAAAGCTTCGTCGCGGATCTCTTGTAACCAGACCTGAAGCTCTTCTTCGTACTTGCGCTGGCGCAGCAGGTTTTGTGCGCGATTACGGGTAATGTTTTCGCTAAAGTCTTGATTGCGACGCTCGGTAACCTGAAGTATGTGCCAGCCAAATTGGGACAGGAACGGTGCGCTGACTTCATTTAACTCTATGCTGCCCATGGTCTTCTCAAACTCGGGAACAAACATACCTGGAGTTGACCAACCTAACTCGCCACCATTGAGTGCGGAACCTGGATCTTCGGAAAACTCTTTCGATAAGAGAGCGAAATCTTCGCCGGCTTTAATGCGCTCCCGCAGTTCAGTGAGCTGGCTAATAGACGTTGCCTCATCACGGATCTCATTAGGCTTGATCAGGATATGGCGGGCAAAATGTTGCTCAATAAGCTGCTCACCGCCGCCTTTGCGCTCATAAAGCTTAATGAGGTGGTAGCCGGCATCGCTGCGGATCGGCTCAGATACCTGATCTATCTCTAACTTCTCTACTGCCTCAATAAATACCCCAGGCAGCTGCGCCATTTTACGCCAGCCCAAATCACCGCCCTGAAGAGCAGTCTGGTCGGAAGAGTTGGCAATCGCCAATTGACGGAAGTCGGTACCGTTGTTGGCTTCGTCGAGCAGGCCCTGGGCGCGCTGGAGAATGGCATTGACCTCATCGTTGTTTTTGCCGCTGGGCACTGGCAGCAAAATATGGCCAACATTAACGTCCGGAGAGGTCATAAAGCGGCCCTCTTCAGAGTTGAGGAAGTTATCCAGCTCTTGGCTGCTGATACGAATGCGACGCATTACCTGGCCCTGCTGCACGCGCATCAGAATCATTTCATTGCGAATTTCTTCGCGCACATTGGACAGGGTTGAGCCAGTGGCGTGGACCTGCTCAGCGTACTGCTCCATGGTTATCTGATTGCTGCTGGCGATTCGTGCCATGGCATCGTTCAGTTCAGCGTCAGTGATGCGAATACCGGCGCTGTAGCCCATATTCAGTTGCAGGCGTTCGGAGATCAGGCGCTCTAAAACTTGCTGCACGACAATTTCTTGCGGTGGCGGCTGGGTGCCAGACTTCTGAATCTGAGCATAGATGGTAGCCAGACGACGCTGTACTTCACTTTCTAGGACTACGTCTTCATCAACTATCGCAACCACCTTGTCGAGAATTTCAACCTGCGCGCTGGCAGTGACTGAAAAAGCTGCGAGGAGCAATGCGAGCAGAGTTGTATTACAAGTTTTCTTGAGATTCATAACCGTAGATACCATTTTTTAGCATTGAATCAACCCGACCACCGGAACCGGCCAGACCTTTAAATTGTATTTGGAAAAAGATGCCGTTGGTCAATTTCAAATCTTCTTCCGGCAGTAGTATTGCATCTTGTCTATCTAGTGCACGACGTGCAATAAGGCTTGCCCGCCAGCAACAGCTGTTGTATTCGAACCCGGCAAAGACATCCAGCATGCGATTGTTGGTGAAGTCATGATTCCAACGTCCCACCAGATTGAAATTACCTCGCATGGGGATAAATCCAGATATATCCGCCTGCTTTATATCCTGCTCTATGGACGCCCCATCAAACAATCTTGGCTCGCGGCGCGTCGAGTTATAGCCGAAATTCAATAAGCGATTCTGGCGGTCATTGTAGCGCAATGCAATGCTGCTTTTGATTAGATCATTATCGTGGTTGTCATATATAACATCACTGCTAAAGCGCCAGCTCTCATTCAACCGGCCAGCGAGTTTGATTGCCAAAGGGGATTGTCTGCGTGACAGTTCGCCGAGCTCATCTGTAGTTGGGTTGGATGACAGGGTGACTCTGCGATCAATATAGTTGATCGCCTGAGCGATGCTGGCACTAAAGCGTTCCTGCCCAGACTTGCTGTCGATATAGCGGGTGGTGAGAGCAATGGTTAAACGCTCTTCGTCAGAAATACGGTCGCCACCATTAAAGCGCTCATCACGAAATAATAGGTCATAGGAAGGAGTAAATTCACGAGTGTCAAAGTCGGGAAGTCCAGTTTGATCTCTAAATTTTGCTTTTACATAGTAGAGTCGTGGCTCTAGGGTTTGGGTATAGCCATCGAAAAAGCTTGCAGGGCGCTCTAAAAACAAACTGGTATCCAAGGAGGACACTGGGACCGTCAGGGCTGAAATATTGTCATCGAACTGGCTGTCAAGATTATAGGCTAGATGTTTAAGGCGATACTGTGGTCGAAAATAACCCCAGTTCCAGCGCTTATCCCAACTGATCCCGTAATCAAGACGATGCCTGTCGCCAGTAACAAAATTAGGGTCATCATGGTCAAAGCGGGCAGTTTGATTATTTAAATCGACCACTAGATTATTATCAAAGCGGTAGTAACCATTGGCTGTGACTTTAGGTAGCACTAAATACTGCTCTTCCAGACCATCAACAATAATTTGATGATCCTGAGCCTCGACTCGATAGTCCCAGTTTTCAGTTTTATAGCTGACGCCGGCGACTCGCCGTAGATTAATAATGCTCCTCGATTCCTGGCCCAAACTGCCCAAATCATTAAAGTAGCCGTTGTCGGAAACATTGCTCAGATCGACGAAAGTAGACCAAACCTTGCCGATGCCGCCGAGATGCTTTAAGCCTGTTAGATAGCGATCCTTACCCTGGTATTTAGATTGTCCCGTGGCTGGATCTATATCGGCATCGTCGCGGCCACCTTTGTCACTGCCTAAAAAAGCACCAGTCACAATGGTTTCTGAATGGTTGGACATATGTCGAAACTCGGCTTCGACACCAACGCCGCGCTCTTGTACTAGCCTCGGAGTAATAGTTGCATCGTAGTCTGCCGCAAGATTCCAGTAGATCGGCTGGGCGTAATCAAAACCATTATCACTACTCGAACTGATAGTTGGAAAGAGCAATCCCGAAGATCGGCGATCCGTAATCGGGAATTTAATCCATGGGAAATAGAACACCGGGATATCTTTGACCCGCAACTGGGCATTTTTTACAGTGGCAAATCCGGTTTCCTGGTCAATGGCAATCTCGCTGGTCGCCATCTGCCAGGTTGAATCCCCGGGTTCACAGGTTGAATAGGTTGCGTCATTAATCGTGATCACGCCATTCTTGCTTCGAGTCAATGTTTTAGCACTGCCGCGCACCGCTGCTTTATGCAAGACATAGGTGGCGTTATCAAGTTTGACTTCTTTACTGTCGATATCGATCTCGGCACTGCTGCCGAGCAGTAACATGCCGGGTTCGCGAAATTGCACATTGCCCTGCAGCTCAACATTGCGGTTGGTCTGATCAATACGCGCGCTATTGCTGCGAATTTGGCGATAACCCTGAGAAATCTGCACATCACCATCCATTAGGGCGACATTATTTTCCAGCGTTTCTGTTGAATTGGCGCTTACTTGCAGCGAAGCCTCTTCAGGATTGAGGTCGGCATCCGGATAGGATCGTGCAGGCTCGACATAGGCACCGCAGCAGTTGCCTTCAATTTTTAGTCGCTGCTCATCGGTCATCTGCTCTTCTTCGAGCCAGTCCAGGTTGCGCACGGCGGCGACTCTGGGTTCATCCGAAGCGGCTGGGCTGGCCTGATTGGCTCGCGCGGGGCGGTTTCGGTTAGAGGTGATAATCTGCTCTTCGTTACACAGCCACTGATTGTCGGGGCCGGCTGCGCAATTCCAGGTCACATGAATTTCATCAGCTGCGACATTGGGCGACAGACCAACACACAGCAAGGGCAAAACTGCCACTGCGAACAGGGTGTGACGACTGAGCCAGCTTGGTCCTGCACAGGCGAAACCCAAGCTCTTTACCATAGAGGAAATAGGACTTAATTTAGGGCTCAAAAGAGGGCTCAAAGGCGTGCCTGATTGCTGGTTGCTAATGTGCTGGCATTTTACCTGATATCTTGCCAGAGTAGAGGTCTGAATTAGCCTAAATACGCGAGAATAATACTTTTCAGCCACTGCTTATGGCTGTGAAGCAGCGCAGGTAAAAATAGCGTCGCTAAAAATAGCATAAAGGAATAGACCACCATCGACCCGTTAACCACTCAGCGTCGCCAGACTTTTATCCATTGGATAGAGGCCTGTCTGCCCTCATCACATCAGATTGACCTGCCATTGCTGCTGCAACCCCTTGCCGGTGATGCCGGATTTAGGCGTTATTTTAGGCTTGCGGGGCAGACTTCACTGATCGCTGTTGACTCCCCGCCAGACAAAGAGAACAACCCCGCTTATATTAATGTGGCCATGGCATTCCAGCGTCATGGGGTCACCACGCCGAAAATAATCGCAGTGGATTTTGCCCGTGGGTTTTTCTTGCTAGAGGATTTTGGTCACCAGCTGCTGCATCCGGAGTTATTGGCTGGCAGACTCGCTGAGGACAATTCACCAGCGCGTTTATCGGCGGCTAATTATTATCAACAGGCCGAATCGGTGCTGCTGGATATTCAGGCGGTGCAAACCAACCCCAGGGTATTTGCAACTTACGATGCTCAGCGCCTGCAGTCAGAGATGGATCTATTCGCCGATTGGTTTGTCGGTCAGCTGTTGGGTGTTGAGCTGAATGACCAAGAGCGGGGTATGCTCAAGGCGTTATTTTCCCGGTTGACCGAAAGTGCCCAGGAGCAACCTCAGGTGGTTGTGCACCGGGATTATCATTCGCGCAATCTGATGCTCTTGGACGACGGAGCTCTTGGCGTGATTGATTTTCAGGATGCTGTGGTTGGCCCTGTTACCTATGACCTAGTCTCGCTACTCAAAGATTGCTATCTACGTTTACCTCGACAACAGGTAGTCAGCCGCGTACTGGATTACAAAAAGCGTCTCGAATCAGAGCGATCCATAGGTTCCATAAGCGACCACCAATTTCTGCGCTGGTTTGATCTGATCGGCTTGCAGCGCCACATTAAAGTGCTGGGTATCTTTGCGCGCCTGTCTCTGCGCGATGGCAAGCAGGCATATCTGAAGGATTTACCATTGGTGATTCGCTATACACTTGAGGTCGCTCAGGGCTGTGAGGCCGCTCAGGGCACTCAATCCGCTCAGGGCTGTGAATCCGCTCAAGGCTGTGAATCCGCTCAAGGCTGTTCCGAAGGCCGTGCATTTTACGATTGGTTTATCGAGCGTATCGAACCACTGTTGCCAGGCCAGGACTGGTATAGGGATTGGCGCACTGCCGGAGATAGCCACCAATGAAAGCTATGATACTGGCCGCCGGCCGCGGTGAAAGACTGCGTCCACTCACCGACAGCACACCGAAACCGATGTTGCCGGTGGCTGGCAAACCACTGCTTGAACATCATCTAGTGCGTCTTGCCGCAGCTGGGATCACCGACATAGTGATCAATACCAGCTGGTTAGCAGAGCAGATTGAAGAGTACTTTAGTGATTGTGAAAAACGCCTTGGCGTAACCATTAGCTGGTCCCGCGAAGTCATGGCATTAGAAACTGGGGGTGGAATTGCCAGGGCACTGCCACTGTTAGGTGACGACCCTTTTATGCTGATTAATGGCGATGTGTGGAGCGATTATCCCCTTGTGGATTTGCTGGACAACAGACTCTCCGATGACTTGGATGCCTGGTTGTTGTTGGTCGGCAATCCGGCTCATAATCTCTGTGGAGATTTCGCGCTGCAGGATGGCCGAGTCACCTATGCTGAGGACCATGCGGCAACCTTTAGCGGTATTAGTTTGATTCGTCCGGTGCTGTTTGCCAATCACCTTGAACGGGATAGCACATTTCCTCTGCGAGATGTTTTGCGCCCGGCTATTGTTGCAGGCAGGGTGGGTGGCGAGATTTACACCGGCAGCTGGTGTGATGTTGGAACTCTTGCGCGCTATGAGCAATTGCAGGTGTCACTGACCTAACAAAAAGCTCCAATAAAAAGATCTCAGAAAAAATTACAGGAAAACAAAATTAAATGATCACTGTTGCTAAGTACCAAATTCTTTTTTGGCTGTGTCTGATCGGCACGGTTTTTCTGTCGCTGATGCCGGTGGTAGGTGGCAGCGCACAGCTGTTTGAACTACAGGATAAAGTCGGTCATAGCAGTATCTACGCCGCACTGTTTTTCCTCTGCGCCAGTGCTTATGGGCGCCGCTATCCTCTCGCTCTATTAGCGTTTGTTCTGGCGGCCTTTGGTTTGAGTATGGAAATCGCCCAGTCTATGACCAGTTATCGGCAGGGTGATCATTGGGACATGCTGGCTAATTTAAGCGGTATTTTAGTGGTTTGGGCAGTGATGGCTTGGAGGCGCAGAGACCATGATTGAGGTCTATCGCGGTAGTGATTATTTTGAAGCTCAGCTGCTCAAGGGCTTGATGGAGCAGGATGGGCTACAGGTGTTTTTGCATGGTGCTGCCCTGCAGGGTGGGCTGGGGGAAGTTCCCGCACTGGGACACCTTTCGATTACAGTCAATGACGCCGATGCTGATTTAGCGGGCGAGATCATTCTCGCCTATGAACGTGGCGACTATTCTTTAGAGGATGAGTAATGACGCCTAAACTTCGACGTCTTTCACTCTGGTTAGCCCCGTTGATTGCGGTGGCAGTAACACTGCTGATGATGCGCGCAGGTTGGGCGCGAGAGGGCGCTCTGGCCGGCGGTTTGACCGTGCTCTGTGCCCTGTGGTGGATTTTTGAACCGATTCCTATTCCTGCCACAGCCATGATTCCCCTAGGTGTATTTCCACTGTTGGGCATTCTCGATGGCAAGCAGGTGGCTCAGGCCTATGGCGATCCATTGATTATTCTGCTGATGGGTGGCGCAATGCTTTCCAAAGCCATGGAAAAAAGCGGCGCCCACCGGCGTCTGGCCCTGTATATGGTCAATCTATTTGGCGGCGACAGTCAGCGGCGACTGGTCATGGGTTTTATGGTCGCCTCGGCGGCATTGAGTATGTGGGTGTCTAATACCGCCACGACTCTCATGTTATTGCCGGTGGCCTATGCGGTGTTGCAGAGCGTCAATAGTGAGGGTGCCAATAGTCATGATGCGAAAAAGCTTGCCGTGCCATTGTTCCTGGGCATTGCCTATGCTGCCAGTATTGGTGGGCTGGGCACACCGATTGGCTCGCCGCCAAATATTGTTTTTCTTAAAATCTATGGTGAAGCTACAGGTTCGATTCCCAGTTTTACTCAGTGGATGCTCTGGGGGTTGCCGGTTGTTTTCTTGCTGTTGCCTCTGGCCGCACTGTGGATTACTCGTCATTTGGGGGTCGCAGAGCCACTAAAGATTCCACAGGCCGGTGCTTGGCGCACGGAAGAGGCGCGGGTGCTGGTGATTTTTTTCCTCACAGCCCTAGCTTGGATCACCCTGCGCGAACCCTTTGGTGGCTGGAGCCAATGGTTGCATGTGCCCGGTGCGAACTATGCTGCCGTGGCCCTGACCTCGGTGGTACTGATGTTTATTCTGCCCAATGGTCAAGGGGGTAAACTGCTCGACTGGGAATCGGCCTCGACTATTCACTGGGGTGTGTTGCTGCTGTTTGCCGGCGGCATCGCCATTGCTAAAGCCTTTGCCGTTACCGGAATTAGTGAGGCTATTGGTGAGTCTCTATCGGGTGTCACGCGGTTATCAATTATTGTTTTAATTGCAGTGGTTGCTCTAACAGTCACCTTTCTCACCGAGATCACCAGCAATACTGCAACTACAACACTGTTGATGCCAATTCTCGCCGCTGCTTCACTGGGCGCAGGATTTGAACCGGCGCTGTTAATGTTACCTGCGGCCCTGTCCGCTAGCTGTGCCTTTATGCTGCCGGTGGCGACGGCACCCAATGCCATTGTTTTTGGTACTGGGGAGATCACCGTCGAGCAGATGGTGCGTGAGGGCTTCGCCCTCAACCTGATCGGAGTTGCGGTGATCACCGCAGTCGTTTATTTTTGGCTGGGCTAGTTTCTGGCGCAGAGCTAGCCTGCTGTTGGGCGCACTAAAAGCGATAGGGAAACTTAACGCCAAAGGTAAAGTCCGAAGTGTCACTGGTCAGGCCCAGTCCGAGGCTGGTGACCATAGCCAAATTTTCTGTCAATCCATAGGTTACGCCAAGATTAAAGGTACCTGTCATGGCGTCGGTCGTGACCTGTTCAACGCCATTGATTTTGGCCTTTTCGAAGAACTGCTGAGCATAAGAAAAGCTGTAACTCAGGCGTTCGTTTATGGCGAATGCCACACCCAGAGACAATTGATAGGTATCGCCGAGCTGGATTTTCCCAGGCATCAGCAGGTCTGGCGTGCTGCCTATATCGGCAAAATCTTCGGCAAAATAGTGGGTGTAATTCAGGCTGGCAAATAAAATGGCTGGGTCAGAGGTTTTTACCAGGGACACACCAGTAGAGGCAGACCAGAGCCCAGTACCTGTGGGCAGTGTTCTGGGCACATTGAGATTGGTATTGCGTGCGTCCACTTCAATAATATCTATACCGTAGGGCTCCCCCCCCGTGGGTGCCGTGACTCTGCTATTCCAGACAATATCTGGGCGATTGTAGTTTTCCGGAAATAATCTGTAGCTCATTCCAATACTGGCATCCCCTAGATCACTGATATCTATATCTGTTTCTGAGGTTGTTAGTGACGATAAATCCTGGCCCCTGGAGCGGTATTTGGTAATGCGGTAGAGGTAGGGCACCTGTAAGTCCAGTTGCAGACGCGGGGTTGCAGTCCAGCGCGTGGTCAGGGTGGTGGTGATAATATCCCCTTCGATTTCATCTACGCTCAACTCACCGAGAAAGATTGCGTCGAGAGCAAGAAAACCGCGCAAGATCAGCTCACTGCGATCAAAGTGGGCATAGCTGTAACCGAGCTCCATGGAGAACGTCTGATCAAACAGTGCGTGCTCTTCGAGCAATACACTCTCCACACTTTGACTACGCTCCGGTGACTTCTTGCGCTCGGTCTTGCTGCTACCAACCTGACCGCTGCTAATGTTGTCATTGCTGTCAGCTATGGCTGCAGGCATAGCCGGCGCCAAAATAATTGTTAATATTAATTTTCCCCACATATTTTTACCTTCCTTAGTATTTAATTAAAAGGGTTTAATTGAAAGCGTTTGATTAAAAGCGCTTGAGTAAAATTTTGAGACTTAATAAGTCCCTCAGTTCATAAGTCCCTCAGTTAAAAAACCCCTCAGTTAAAAAGCCCATAGTTTGCCTTTTTTAGCGCAGGCCAATCAGCGACTGACTGGCAATTGCCAGAGCAGAGCTGCGTGTTGTTTGCAAACTGTCAAAGGCAACCTGTACTCGAACGTTGTTAACAATGTGTTGATAATTGTTCGAGACTGCCACGGACTGGGCCAGCTGTCCGGCATTGAGAACGGTGCTATGGGCAAGTTTTTGTATCACCACATCATTGTTTGGGGTCTTGATTGCATAGCCGATATTGTTGTCGCTAACATTAAATTGAGTGGTAATGTCGTTGGCGTTTTTGTATCTATGCTGGGAGTTGCCGAGCAAATTACCACTCGCCTGATCCCTCGCCGCAGTCTGATCCGATGACAACTCAAGTGCATCAATGGAGAGGTTGTTAACAATTTGATTGCCGCTACCTGCTACCTGAATGGTTTGAGACACGCCCTTAATATTGTCGGTGGCGGGAATGGGGTTTTCGATAGTTGGGCTGTTGTCGTCGCGGTCGCCCAGAGAACCTGAAATAGTGACTGATGCGCTGGGGTTGTCTCGATCGCTAATATCAAAGGTCAGGCTTAGGCCGGTGCTGTGGTCGAAGACGCTGTCGTTTACAGCAGAGTTAGGTCCGGCCCACTGGGTCGTCATCTCCAATTTGAAATAGCGAACCTGGTCCCGAGCGATAAATTTGCCACGAATCTCGCCTAGCTGTTGCTCAGAGACCTCGGTGAATTTCAGATTAGCCGATGCCATGGAGGAAAAGGCCATGGTCAGTGCAACAGCCGCAGAAAGGGTGGGGTATCTCTTGGCTGCTATATCAGCTGCTGATGTTTTTTTATTCATTAAAGTGGAGTTTGATTGTTTCATGACGGGGGCCTCTTGAGTTTGGTCATCTATTAAGCGGCTCTTAAAACACGCTTATCAGGCTAAAATAAATCGGCATGTGAAAAGCCGAAGTCGAGTAATTCGCTGTTGCTGATTGGGCTAAAGCTGTCCGTTGAGCGGCGCGCGGTAAGCGGCGCTTGGGATTGACTAAGCACAGTCTGCTTGTCAAAGCCCCTGCCGATAATCGCAAAAATCACGCCGTTCCAACTTTGCAAAAACTCCTCACGGGGAATCACCCGATTGCCGAGGGCGGGGTCGGCGACAAAGACGTTGTCGCCGATGGTTCGTTTTAACACCACAAAGTGTTGGTAGCCTTTAATGTTGAGTAGCGTGATGGTTGGAATACGGATGCTATCGAGAGCCTCGGGTTCTACGTTGTAGCCGCGGCCGCGCAAATCATGTTGTTGCACATACTTGCGAATATCCAGCAGTGAAAAACCTTTTTCCGCAACAATCTCCGGGTCGCTCACCTGGAGCATTCCTTCGATAACATCCAGTTCATTTACGTCTAGGTGATAGGCGTATTTCAATACAGTGGTCACGGCCGCTGCGCCGCAACTGAAATCATATTTTTGTTCCACCAGATTTCTAAAACGCTCTTCCCTGACGCTGCGAACCGGCTTGCTAAACTGTCCTAGCCCTGCGAGGCTGAAAAACTTCATATCTGCCGCTATTGCGACTCGTGGGAGTATTAGCTGCACTATTAACATCAGCAGCGCAGCTTTTGGTAGTGCGCGCCAGAGTGGATTCCGAGCTGAGTTTAGAACTGAGTTTAGAACTGAGTAGGAAGCTGAGCAGAGATGTGAAGAGTTGCTGGTGTAACCTAATTTTTGCATGGCTAGTCTGTTCCATTTTCTGATCTGTACTGGTGTGAAAAGGGCGCTGCTTACCCATGGATAAACAGCGCCCAGTTTCAAGTGCACGATTAAGTACGAACGCTCGCTTACTGCTCGCCGCCACCAGGAGGTGCGACAGGAGCACTAACATTGGCAATTGCCAGCGCATTGCCCTGCACATTGTTGCTGCCAGCTGCTACGTTGAGACCAATATTGCCTGAGGCACCAGCCAATACATTGCTACCCACAGAAGCGTTGTTGCTGTGTGCTTTGTAAATAGTCTGTGTATAGGTGACTTGACCACCAAGGCTGATATTGTCGAGATCGATTACGCCGGCCTCGGAGAACAGGAAGGCACCGCCGTCACCGTTGGGGTCCTGCGCGCCCTGGGCCTGGTTATCCACATCAATGTGACCAGTGTTGTTGCCGCCAGGGTGAGTAGCTGATGAATCCCAAGTATCCAGATAGACATCGCCAACTTGATCCGATGTGCCGTTGTAGGTTCCGGATCCATCACCGCTAAGGGCAACATCGACGGTGTTTACAATGGTATCTCTGACGGCCTCATTACTGGTGTGATTGCCATAGGCGACCTGATTTGAAGAGGCTGTGGCAGTAGCCAGCGCGCCACTGGCAGATGCCAGCGCTAGCTGATTAGCCTGCACGTTGCTGTCACCGGCAGCTATATTAATACCGATATTACCTGCCGCATCCAGACCTGCATTGCCACCCAGGCTAGCATCGTTAGTGGTGCCATAGCTGTGGGTGCTGTTGTAAGCTGCAACCTGGTTAGAGAAGGTTTCAGCATCTGCGGCACCACCAAATACTAGGGTCGCATCTATACTGGCATTCATGCTGTAAGAGCGATCGTAAGAATCGTCGTGATGGCTGCTTGCAGAGGCCTCTTGGCTGTAGCTTGCAGACTCGGCATACTCTTCATTGGACTCATGAGTGCTCGACCAGGTAGCATTTTTGTTCAACTGACCATTGCTAGTTTTAGTGCCTGAGGCATTGACCTGCTCGTGGCTTCCTGAGGCATTGGCGTCGAGATTGATGTCCCCGGCAATTTCCAACTGCGCAGCAGAGCTGCTTGAAGTATTGCCCGCACCGTCATCTGATTGGCTGCTTTGCTCGCCTGTACTAACCGCTAGGTCGCCACTGCCATTGATATTCAGGTGCTCTTCAAATGCGCCGTACTCAGCGTCCCAATTTGTCGTGGTATCAGTTGTTTTGGTGTAATCTACGGAGCCACTTTTAGTGTGAGAGCTGCTGTGACTGGCAGATGCTGACTGCTCAGCGGCTGCTGCTTCACTGTATGACTGATCATGGACATTGCTGTTGCTAACGCTTTCGCCGGAATTGAAATCAAAATCAAAATTGATCTCAGTGCCCTGGGATTGTGAGGCTGCTATAGCAGTAGAGTTTTGCTGCACATTGTTATCGCCGGCCGCCACGTTAAGGCCGATATTACCTGTCGCGCCACTCAGCACATCATCGCCAGCACCTGCAGTATTGGTGGTTTCGCTGCCATTGTAGACTTCGTTCCCAGCGCTCTTCTGGTTGACTTCAGAAACCGCTGTCGACTTTGAGTCAATAAGGATTAGACCCATTGCCTGAATGTCGCTGGTGAAATAATGGTCCTCGTAGACATTGATCTCTTTATTGATTTCAACATCGGAATCCGGGCCGTGATCTTTGCCGCCATCGCTGTCATCTGCATAAGTTGCCATTGACAGACCAAGCACAGAGCTTATGGCCAAGGCCAGTGGTAAGTGTTTCATTTTCATAGGATATTTCTCCTGATAGGTTTTGGTTTACTGCTGATGTGCAGCATTACTGCACCTCCATTTCGGCCCCAGTGATTCACTGGGACTGAATCTGTAGGCTCATGGACAGAGCATTGACAGTTCGGTTGCCGTTGCCGACCACCTGATTAATTTGCACTATGCCCTGGGCGTTGCGAAAAGCATCGTCTGCCAAAACGGCTTCCATAGTTCCCTCTTCTTGATTGCTGATTAGCTGACTCTGGGAGTCCATATCAACCACCGACCGCTGCGAGGCCAACTCCATATCGCCGAGCTCAATCGCGGCAAAAGACCCTGGCGCACCCACGGCTATAGCGGCGCCATTGAATTGGCTATTGCCACTGCCGCTGGACTGATTAAGCATGACTATGCCGACACCATCGGCGAATGCGCCAGACAGGATTTCGCCCTTGAGCGACTGGCTAGTACCGCCCTTCAGTACTGTGCTGTTGAGCTGATTTTTTTGCGAGGGGGTGATTTGTGATGCGCTGAAGCCGCCATTACTCGAGACCGCAATGGCGGCGGAATTCTGCTGTAAATTGCTATCACCAGCGCTCATGTTTATTGCACTAATACCCGACAGCGAGCTTAGTGCGTCTTCGCCAATGGTTGTTTGAGAGGTGGCTGTAACTGGTAAATGGTTATTTAATTCTTCTGCCTCGGCGAGAGCAAACCCTAGAAAAATACTTACCCATAAAATACTTTTCAAACTGCAGCTAATACAATTTTTATGTCTCGATTTTTTTTTCATTTCCTCAACGTTCCCTGTTTGCTAATCAAGCTTTTCCAAAAGTCCAATATCACCATGAGTTGATTTCTCATCTGTAGGAGTTGAATAGCAAATCCTATGCCAACTCCATAATCCATTGATTTTTATGATAATAAATTCTCAAGAGGGATAATTTGGAGGGCTGATCAGGCAACAAAAAAGAGAACTGTCGCTGTTGCGTTACAGTTATCTGAATTAGCTGTGCACGGAGGCGTAACAGGATTGAGACAGTGGTTTAGCTGCCTTGGACAGGTAGCAAAGAAAAGTAAAAAATAAACAGAAAAGAGTAAAGTTAGGGTTTAACTTTCAGCTTTTAACTTTAGACCAAAAATTAAACCCTAAGCTTATGTTTGTCGAGCAGTCGATAGAGTGTCATGCGCGATACAGAGAGAGCCCGTGCGGCTTTAGAAATATTATTGCCGGCATGATCTAAGGCATTTTTCAGCGCCTTTCTCTCCGCCGCTTGACGGGCCGACTCAAGATCTATGACATCTGCATTAGAGCGGTGAGGAGGGCTGTCTAAGCCAAGGTCTTCAGGTTCTACTAGATTGCCGTCACACATCACCAGAGCCTTTTGGATCCGGTTCATCAGCTCCCTCACATTGCCGGACCAGCTGTGGCATTTTAGTGCGGTCAGTGCGTCCCCAGAAAACGCCCGCGCCGGGCTCACCGTACTGGAGAGAAAAACCTTGAGGTAGTGACAGGCCAGGGTCTCTATATCGCCTTTGCGCTCCGACAATCGCGGTGAGTGAAGATTTAATACATTGAGGCGAAAGAATAAGTCTTCACGAAATTTTCCCGCACTCACAGCTTCTTCCAGCTTTATGTGGGAGGCGGCAACCACCCGTACATCAACCTGTCTTGACCTGTGAGAGCCCACTGGATCAATACTACCCTCCTGTAAAAAACGCAGTAACTTAACTTGGTGGCTAAGGGGGAGGTCGGCAATTTCATCGAGAAACAGAGTGCCGCCATCTGCCGATGCAATGCGCCCAATCGTGGACTTGTCGGCGCCAGTAAAGGCACCTTTAAGATGGCCAAAGAGTTCTGACTCGATTAACTCAGCGGGAATCGCACCACAGTTCACCACCACAAATGGATGATTGGCACGGAGTGGGTTGTTTTGGTGAATGGCTCTGGCAATAAGTTCTTTACCGGTACCGCTATCGCCAGAGATAAGCACAGGTGCGTCGGCGCGCGCGATTTTTGCAATATCTCTGAGCAGTTTTTTAATCAAATCACTGTCGCCGATGATGTCGGTTTGCAGCGCTTGACGACTATTTTTTTGATTTTTATCCATTAAACAATCCTTGTTCAATTAGTCCGCTAGTCCTTAGATATCATAATCAAAACGGATTACAGTAATGTTTTATCTTCACCCATTTATTCTCGATGGATTCTTACTGATGGGCTCTGAGTATAGTCATTGAGAAAGTCGGCATTATTGAAACCGGCCATAAAGTTGACCATTAAGCGGATTCCTCGGGGGGAGTGGCGGGGCGAGTGGAAGAGGGAAAAGCGAAGAGACTTTAATTCTGTAATAAAATCTTAATATTACTCGGCTGCAGTGTTTGACTGCCGGCAAAGGAAAGCACCAGCGTGGCAAGCTCATCCCAGACATCTCCGTCACGCATACCTTTGATACCACGATCTATGGCACCAGCCTGGCGCAATAGCATGCGCAGATGGGCAGGGCGTAAACGCTGCAGTGCGCCCTTAAAGAGCGGCAAGCGTTTTTCCCAGACACCGGAATTTTTCAGTGCCCAGTCGCTGTGTTCGCCACCGGCCACCAAATCGCTGGCCTTGACCAAAATACGTAACTCTCGGGTGATTGCCCAGAGCAGGGGGATTGCATCTGTGCCTTCATTTTGCAGGCCGCGCAGGGAGCGTGCTGCAGATTGGGCATCGCCGATTAGGATCTTATCCACAAATTCAAAGAGGTTGTAACGGGCGCTGTCGGCGACCACTGATGACATGGTGTTGCCGTCCACCGTGCCGTCTGTGGCCAGCAGTTTTAGTTTCTCTATCTCCTGAACTGCAGCCAATAAATTGCCCTCGACCCGATCAGCAAGAATCTGCACCGCTTCCTGGTTTGCATTGATATTGGCACTGCGCAGGCGCTGTTGAATCCAGCGTGGCATCTGTTTGGCATCCACAGGCCAGACCTGAATATGACCGCCAGCGGCTTCAAGGTTTTTCATCCATTTGCTGTTCTGGGCACTGCGTTCTAGTTTTGGCAGAATCACCAGTACCAGATTGTCTGGATTGGGGTTGGCGCAGAGTTCGTTGAGAGCTGCCGCACCTTTGTCTCCAGGCTTGCCGTTGGGGATTCGAATTTCGAGAACCTTTTTGTCAGAGAAGAGTGACAGTGCGTTGGATTCGTTGAGTATTTGGTTCCAGTCGAAGTTGCCCTCGGCATGAAAAATGTCTCGTTCTGAAAATCCCTGGGCCCGCGCACCGCCGCGAATACTATCGGCGGCTTCCTGAGTTAAAAGCGGATCGCCGCCGCTGATAACATAGACAGGCAACAGCTGCTTTTTGATTTGGTCCTGAAGTTGCTCGGCGCGTATTTTCATCGCTTATTGCTCGAGAGCCTCAGCTGAGATAGGAGCCTCAGCGAAGATAGGAGCCTCAGTTGAGGAGATAGGAGCCGGAGCTGCGTCGCTTTGGCTTGGCAGGACTTTTAAGCGATTGAGAATCTGACGCACAATTTCCTGACGCATTTCCTGCTTGATCAATCGCTCTTCATTTTCCGAGGACAGCAGATCGCGCTCTTCAATTTCATAATTGCGCTCGACCGAGGCGGTGAATAGATTTGTCAGGGGTGTACCCATGGCATTGGCGATTAAAAAGTCGACGTCTTCATTGAGTTGATACTCGGCCACTCGGCCGCTGGCATTCAATGTGCCGACGAATCGGTTTTGGCGGAAGTCGACAATCACTACGGAGTAATCCGCCGCCGCAGCAGAGGAAACTACGTCTACGCCATAGACACCCAGCGCCCGGGTCAGCTCACTGACAAAGTCGCGATCAGACAGCTGCGTGGCAATATGCAGACTGCCGATACTTTGCGGCACCACTTGGGCGTCGCGCAGTTGCCAGCCGCAACCGCATAGCAGGGTAATCATTGTCGCTAACAGAATATTTCGCATCATCGTTACCCTCTCATTAGCCTCTAGTCACTTTCATCGCTGCAGTCTAGTTGGCTACTATATTAACCAGTCTTCCTGGAACAACAATCACTTTTCGAACGGTCACGCCATCGGTAAAGCGCAGCACATTGGTATCCGCCAGCGCCAGTTGCTCAATACTGTCCTTTGACGCATCGGCAGCCACTTCAATCTTGCCACGAACCTTGCCGTTTACCTGTATCACAAGCTCAATTGAGCTGCGCACTAGGGCGGCTTCGTCTAGCTTGGGCCAGGCGGCATCGGCCACTGCTTCAGTGTTGCCCAGTGCCGGCCACAGGCTGTGACAAATATGGGGCGCAATGGGCGCCAGCAACAACACTGCACTGCTTAGAGCTTCATGGCGTACAGCAACACTTTGGGCGTCATTATCGCTGTGTTTAGCCACTTCATTTAACAGTTCCATCACCGCGGCAATTGCCGTGTTAAAGGTATTGCGGCGACCGTAGTCATCGTTGACCTTATTGATGGTTTCATGGGTCTTGCGGCGCAGGTCTTTGTGGCTCTCAGTAAACGATTCTGGTTTCAGCGGAGCCGGTTTGCCGCCAGCCGCGGCCTGATCTAAATGGCTGTGAACCATGGTCCAGAGTTTGCGTAAAAAGCGGTGAGCACCGGAAACGCCGTCGTCGCTCCACTCCAGAGTCTGCTCTGGGGGCGCTGCGAACATGGTAAACAGTCGCACTGTATCGGCGCCGTGCTTGTCGATAGCGGTCTGTGGATCTACACCGTTATTTTTCGATTTTGACATCTTAGTGATGCCACCGCTGAGGACCTCTTCCCCAGTTGCAGTCTCGATCGCCTTAAGGGTTTTGCCCTTGGCATCCCGCTCAACAGTGACTTCATTGGGATATAACCACTGCTTGCGTCCGCCGTTGTCTTTGTAAAAAGACTCAGCCAAGACCATGCCCTGACAGAGCAGGCTTTTGAACGGTTCGTTACTGTTGACCAGACCTTCGTCACGCAACAGTTTGTGATAAAAACGGGCATAGAGAAGGTGCAAAATTGCGTGCTCGATACCGCCAACATATTGATCCACCGGCAACCAGTAATCGGCGCGCTCCGGGTCCAGCATGGCGCTGTCCAGATCGGAACAGGTAAAGCGGGCATAGTACCAAGAGGATTCCATAAAGGTATCAAAGGTATCGGTCTCACGCTCTACGGCCTGACCGTCGAGGGTATCTTTCTTCCACTCCAAATCCGCTTTGATCGGCGACTGAATGCCGTCCATCTCCACTTCAGTGGGCAGCAGCATGGGCAGCCTGTCGAGGGGCACGGGAATCTCACCGCCATCGGCCAGATTAAACATCGGGATGGGCGCACCCCAATAGCGCTGACGACTAACACCCCAATCACGCAGGCGATAGTTAGTGGTCATGGTGCCATGGTCACAGGCTTCAAGAGCGGCAGCTATAGCGTCAAAGGCAGCATCAAAATCGAGACCGTCATAGGCACCGGAATTAACCAAAGTGCCTTTGTCGGTAAAGGCTTCACTATCTATATCGCAAGACTCGTCACCAGCGGGGGCAATCACCTGCTTAATAGCCAGCTGATATTTTTTGGCAAACTCGTAATCACGCTGATCGTGAGCTGGCACAGCCATTACCGCGCCAGAGCCATATTCCATCAATACATAGTTGCCGACCCAAACTGGAACCGTCTCGCCAGTCAGTGGGTGAATAGCGGTGATGCCCGTATCCATGCCGCGCTTTTCCATGGTCGCCATTTCGGCTTCCGAGCTCTGCTGGGTTTTGCACTCGCCAATAAACGCGGCCAGTTTGGGGTTGGATTCAGCAACAATTAAAGCAATCGGATGTTGCGTGGCCAAGGTTAGATAAGTCACACCCATCAAAGTATCGGGGCGCGTGGTGTAGACATCAAAGCTGGGGTAATCACCAACAGCAGAAGACAGATCAAAAGTCATGGTCACGCCACGGCTTTTGCCAATCCAATTGCGCTGCATGGTCTTAACCTGCTCGGGCCAGTGCTCCAACTCATCGAGATCATTGAGCAGCTGCTCAGCGTAATCGGTGATGCGAATAAACCACTGGGGAATTTCTTTGCGCTCTACCGGAGTGTCACAGCGCCAGCAGCAGCCGTCGATAACCTGCTCATTGGCCAATACCGTGGCATCGTGGGGACACCAGTTCACTGCGCTGGTCTTTTTATAAACCATGCCTTTTTCATAGAGTTTGGTGAAAAACCACTGTTCCCATTTGTAATAGTCGGGATCGCAGGTGGCCAGCTCTCGAGACCAATCAATACCAAAGCCCAGAGACTTCAGCTGTGCCTTCATATAGGCAATGTTCTCGTGAGTCCACTTCGCCGGCGCGGTATTGTTTTGAATCGCCGCATTCTCAGCTGGCAGACCAAAAGCATCCCAACCCATGGGATGCAGCACGTTCTTGCCCTGCATCCGCTGATAGCGAGCGATCACATCGGTAATCGTGTAGTTGCGCACATGGCCCATATGCAGCTTACCGCTGGGGTAGGGGAACATAGCAAGGCAGTAAAACTTCTCGCGATCAGGATCTTCAGTGACCTCAAAGGTCTTGTTTTCGGTCCAGTACTGCTGCGCGTCACGCTCTAATTCAGCGGGGAGATAGGGATGTTCCATGGTCATGAAGAGTCACTGCTTATTGAATTGAAAAGAGGCGCGAATTATAAGGTAACAGGGGCCTATATAGATAGGTTTGGGTCTCTTCAGCAGCAGGTAGTGTCGAGCAGGCTGGACGATGACTTTCTGTGGTCTACGATTAATCAAAGTGTTCGGCGGCAACTATAAGTGATTAATCAGTGAGGCATAAATTATGCATACAGAAGTGATCAAATTTTGGTTTGAAGAAATCAGCCAAGCCCAGTGGTGGAAAAAGGATAACCAGTTCGATCAGCTTATCGCCAGTCGGTTTTCAGAAGTCCACGGGCAAGCATCTCGCTGCGAGCTCAATCACTGGCGCGATACCGCGGAGGGGCGCTTGGCTGAGATCATAGTCCTGGATCAATTCTCGCGAAATATCTACCGCGATTCTCCTCTCTCATTTGCAACCGATTCACTGGCCTTGGCGCTGGGCCAAGAAGCTATTCGTTCAGGTGCGGATAAAGCCGTGCCTGAGGGCATGAGAAGCTTTTTCTATATGCCCTTTATGCACAGCGAGTCGGCGGTAATACATGAAGAAGCGGTTTTACTCTATGAGGCTTATGGGAATGAGGGGAATCTAAACTTTGAGTTGCGCCACAAAACGATTATTGATCGATTTGGCCGCTATCCTCATCGAAATGAGATCCTAGGGCGAGATTCAACAGTAGACGAAATTGAGTTTTTATCCCACCCTGGATCCAGTTTCTAATATAACGGGCTAGCCTACAGCTCGAGCTGGAACACCCAACTCTTTCAACTTCGCCGCCATATCTTCAGCCGAGGTGGCTGGGCGAATATTCTTGTCGATAAACAAAATCTTACCGTCTGTGCCTATATAAAACGTATGGCGCTTGGGCAGGCCATAAACAGCAAGCACATCATAGGCTTTGGCTGCTTTCTTAGTTGGGTCGCTCAGCAGCGGGAAGTCCGCTTCGTAGGCTTCGGCAAATTCAATATTCTTTTCGATGGGATCGACGCTGGCCATAAAGTAGGCGACTTCCAGATTTTTCAGCAGGTGGCCATTGTCGGCGAGAGATTTGCACTCAATGGTGCAGCCGCCGGTAAAGGCTTTGGGGTACCAGGCAATCACTACAGCTTCTTTACCCTTAAATTGGCTGACGCTGTATGACTGGCCATCTGTGCCTTCGAGTAAAAAGTCTGGTGCCTGATCGCCGACTTCCAATGCCATGGCAGTGCTGGCAGCTAAGCTGAATGTGATCGCTGTAATCAGTGTTTTAAAGTTCATGTTCGATTCCCCTATCTCTTTTTAATAGTCGTTTTGAATGTCTTCTTGTTATTAAACCGCCGCAAATCAGCAGCGCCATGATCACCACCGGCCATGAGCCAGTCTGTGCAAAAAATGTCTGTCCGGCTCTTGGCGTGATATTGCCACTGAGCTCACCGGCACTAAACTGTTCAAGCTGTTTCTCTATTTTGCCACGATGGTCAACTATCGCGGTAACGCCATTGCTTGTCCCGCGCAACATCGGCTTGGCGTTTTCGATAGCGCGCATTCTAGCCATCTGCATATGTTGCTGCGGGGCAAAGGAATCGCCGAACCAAGCATCGTTGCTGACGGTTAGGAGCAGCGTTGCCTCGCGGCTAATGCGGGCAACCAGATCCGGGTAGACGATTTCATAACAGATTGCCGTGGCCATGGGTTCGCCGGCTATAGTCAGCAGTGGCTGATCCTGAGCGCCGAGGGAAAATGATGACATCGGCAAGTTAAAAAATCGAATCAAGCCGCGCAGCAATCCTTCTAGTGGCACATATTCGCCGAAAGGCACTAAACGGGTTTTATCATACTGTCCCGAAGCTGCACCTAGAGCTAAAACCGAGTTGTAATATTTGCCGGTGCGCCAGTCTTGCGTAGGTATACCGGTTAGCAAGGCGGTTTGGTTCACTTTTGCGGCCTTGTCTATGTCTGTAAGAAAGTCACTGACACGCTGAGGTGTTGCTGGGATAGCGGCCTCTGGCCAGACGATTAAATCGGCGCCCCAGTGGGGTTCAGTCTGTTCTTGAAGTTGATCGAGGACGCTCTGGCGCTCGCTGGAAGACCATTTTTTGTTTTGATCAGTGTTGGGCTGAATCAATACCACGGAGAGGCTTTTACCGGTTGCCTGAGTCCAGGTGATAGATTGAAGTAAGTGCCCACTTATAGTTAAAGCTATTAAAATAAGGCAGGAAATCTTGACGCCTACTTGGATAGGTGGTTTCTTGCCGAACAGGGTTGAGCCTAGCTGAGCAAGCGTTGCCGCTGCCAGTGCAGTAATAAAGCTCAACCCCATCACGCCACTAATCGGTGCCCAGCCACTGAGCCAGGTGTCGGTGTGAATATAGCCGGCATAGAGCCAAGGGAACCCGGTAAAGATCCAGCTGCGAAACCATTCACTGAGCACCCATATTGCCGGCAGTCCCAGCAGCCAAGATGCTGATCGTTGCGAAATTAGCGCACTGAGCGCAAAGGGCAGGGCAAAGAGTAAGGCTAGAAACAAACAGAAAAGCGCGGTTGCCAATAGGGCTAAGGGCGCGGGGATAAAACCGTGTTCATGGATGCTGACATAGACCCAGCTGACGCCGGCAAAGAACATGGCGAAGCCAAATACGCTGGCTTTGGCTATGGCTTGTTTGATGCTTTGATGCTGTAATTTGTAAAACAGCAGAGCGATACAGGGAATTGCGATGGGCCAGAAATTAAACGGCGCCAGCGCCAGTGGCAGCAGTGCACCCGAGGCAAATAAAAGGAGAAATGTTTGCCCGCGGGCTGAGCGCATCATGAACTAACTTTGGTTACTTCCAGCTTGGTGATTTTGCGGTTATCGCCATCTGTGACCTTAAAGGTAAAGCCGTCAAAGTCGATGCTCTCGTTAATTTCGGGCAGTCGCCCAAAGGCATGTAACACCAGACCGCCGATGGTATCAAACTCATCGTCCACCAGGCCCACATCAAAAAACTCATTAAACTCGCCAATCTCGGCAATGGCTTCAACATCAAAGCTGCCGTTTTCGGTGGCTATTATGGGTGCCACTTCATGCTCATCGGTCTCATCTTCGATTTCGCCGACAATTTCTTCAAGAATATCTTCAATAGTCAGCAGGCCGGAGACGCCGCCGTATTCGTCGACAACAATGGCCATGTGATAGCGCTGTTCGCGAAACTCTTGCAGCAGCACATTCAGGCGCTTGCTCTCGGGGATAATAGTGGCGGGTCGCAGCAGGGCTTTGAGGTCAAATGAGTCATTGCCCGACAGCAACAGTGGCAGCATTTCTTTTGCTAGGAGTATGCCCTTGATGTCGTCGGAGGATTCGCCGACCACAGGGAAGCGCGAATGCTGGGAGCTGATAACCACTTTGAGGACCTGTTCGAGGCTGAAGTCGTCGTCAATAATGACCATTTGCGAGCGTGGGATCATAATCTCCCGGGCCTGCTGATCGGATACTTTTAGCGCCCCTTCCATAATTTGTAGCACGCTGGCATCGATAATCGATTCATTCTCCGCACTGCGCAACATATCGGCAACGTCTTCACTGTTGCGTGGCGTTTGAGAAAAGGCCCGACCAATCCGTTCAAAAAGGGATTTTTCGGGTGCGCCATTGGCTGTATCTTCATTCATTGTTAGTTGCTCGTGACTTCAATAGGGTCGTCGGAGGACTCGTCGAGAATCCGGTAGGGGGGAGGAAAGTCTAAAACTAGCATAATCGCTGTTTCTAAACTCTCCATCTGCTCGGCGTCGTGATCTTCAATATGATCGTAACCGAGCAGGTGCAATACGCCATGGGTCACTATATGTGCCCAATGTGCGTCGATAGTTTTGTGTTGTTCGGAGGCTTCCCGGGCTACCACCGGGGCACAGATAACCAGATCGCCGAGAATCGGCAATGGCTCAGGGGTGACTGCATCAAAGGGGAAGCTGAGAACATTGGTGGCACCGCTTTTAGCGCGGTAGCGCTGATTGAAATCGGCACTTTCTTGCTCGTCGACAATACGAATGCTCAGCTCGCATTCGTCCCGCTCGTCACGTATGGCAGCGCTTACCCAGCGCTTAATACTGTCTTCGTCGGGTGAATCTTCAGAGGCACAGGCCTTCTGAATGTCGATAGATAAATTCATGTATGGGTTATTTATTCAGTTTTCTCGTGGGCATCATAGGCATCTACGATGCTTTGGACAATAGGGTGACGAACAACATCACGAGAAATGAAGTGGGTAAAGCTCACTTCTTGCACATCTTTTAGCACTTCACAGGCGTGAACCAGTCCGGAATTGACGCCTCGGGGCAGATCAACCTGGGACATATCACCAGTGATAACCGCTGTTGAGCCAAAACCGATGCGGGTTAAAAACATTTTCATCTGCTCGCGGGTGGTGTTCTGGGCTTCGTCGAGCAAAATGTAGGCGCCATTGAGAGTGCGGCCACGCATATAGGCTAGCGGTGCTATCTCAATGACATTGCGCTCTTGGAGTTTTGCCACGGTTTCAAAGCCAAGCATTTCATGCAGTGCGTCATAGAGCGGGCGCAGGTAGGGATCGACTTTTTGCGCTAGATCCCCGGGCAAAAAGCCCAGTCGCTCGCCAGCTTCTACTGCTGGGCGAACCAGCAGAATGCGCTCAACTTCATCTCGGAGTAGTGCTTCGACTGCGCAGGCAACCGCTAGATAGGTCTTGCCGGTGCCGGCGGGCCCAATACCAAAATTGACATCGTGGGTCTGAATCGCGCGCACGTAGCGCTGCTGATTGAGGCCGCGGGGTTTGATATTGCCTTTTTTGGTGCGAATAACGCTAAAGTTCTCTGCGTTCTCTATAGGCTGTGGGCTACTCACTGGGGGTGTTTGCATAAACGACGCCTCTTTACGAGATGGTTTGCCTGTGGAATTGGTTTGCTCTCTAGAATGCTTGTTCGAGGGCTGATTGGGTGGCTGCTTCTCAGACTGCTGCTCAGGCGATGTCTGGCTCTGGCTCAAACTCTGGCGCAAATTAAGGTGTACCTCTTCGGCAGACAGCTCAGCGTAATGTGCGGTTTGTTGATAGAGGTTATAGATAACTGCAGTGGCTTGATTGGCTGCTGCAAGATCGCCATAGGCGGCAAAGAAATTGTCTCGCGAGCGAATATCAACGTCGAGGCGCTGTTCGATAAGGCGAATATTTTCATCAAATTGGCCACAGAGTGCGGCAAGACGGCGAGCATCATTGGGCTCGAGAGTGAGCGTCGAGGCAGATGGTTGATTATCCGATCTTTTCAATGAGTGCTTTTGTACCTTAAGTTACGAGAAGATGTTACTAGCATAGCGCGATCTGTGAAGCAGGGTAAACCCTTTATCTTGCTCAAATAGTATAACAACTTGATCTCTTAACCTGTTTGCTTATATACCGACTGGCTAGGCTAATTCGCCACGCAGAGAGTTGCGCAGTGCCTCGGTGACAATACTGTCGACAAAGGTGCCTATCAGGGCGTGATTATCGCTGCGGAAATTAACCACGCGATTATTCTCTGTACGCCCCTGAAGCTGCCCCGGATCTTTCTTTGAAATGCCGGTGACCAGCAGTTTTTCACGCTTGCCCACCATCCGTCGACTGATCTCGGCAGCATTCTGACTAATGCGATCCTGAAGGATTTTAAGGCGCTGCTTTTTCACTGCTTCCGGCGTGCTATCTGGCAGATCTGCGGCGGGCGTTCCAGGTCTGGCGCTGTAGATAAAGCTAAACGAGGTATCAAAGCCAATATCACTGATCAACTTCATAGTGGCTGAAAAGTCCTCTTCGCTCTCATTGGGGAAGCCAATAATAAAATCTGAAGAGATACTGATATCTGGGCGCACTTCCCGTAGTCGGCGGATTTTTGACTTGTACTCAATTGCTGTATGGCCGCGTTTCATGGCCATCAAAATTTTATCGGAGCCGCTCTGTACCGGCAGATGCAGATGACTGACTAACTCAGGCACGCGGGCGTAAACCTCGATCAGGCGATCGGAAAATTCCACTGGGTGCGAGGTTGTGTAGCGGATTCTATCTATGCCCTCGATATCAGCCACGTAGGGCAATAACTCGGCAAAATCGCAAATTGAGCCATCGGGCATCTCGCCGAGATAAGCATTGACGTTTTGACCCAGTAGATTAACTTCCCGAACACCCTGGTCGGCTAGGGCGCTAATCTCGACGAGCACATCGGCCATGGGGCGACTGACTTCTTCTCCGCGGGTGTAGGGCACTACGCAAAATGAACAGTACTTGGAGCAGCCTTCCATAATCGAGACAAAGGCGGATACACCGTCGGCCTCTGGTGTTGGCAGGCGATCGAATTTTTCAATTTCCGGAAAGCTGATATCGACAACCACTGTGCCATCGGCTTTGCTTGTCTCCATCATCTCTGGCAGGCGATGCAGAGTCTGTGGGCCAAATACAAGATCGACAAAGGGTGCGCGCTTGGCAATTGCCGCGCCTTCTTGGCTGGCGACACAGCCGCCCACGCCAATAATTAAATCCGGATTAGCTTCTTTTAAATGTTTCCAGCGACCGAGCTGATGAAACACTTTCTCCTGTGCCTTCTCGCGAATTGAGCAGGTATTGAGCAGGATAACGTCCGCCTCTGCTGCATCGTCCGTGGCAACCATCTGATGGCTGTCGCCGAGCAAATCACGCATGCGCGCAGAATCATACTCATTCATTTGGCAGCCATGAGTAACGATATGGAGCTTTTTAATCGGTTTAATTGCAGTTTCGGTCATCGAGTTGGTTAATCTTTGATCAATTAAAGAGGTCGAGCATTATAGCCCTGCACGCCCAATTCGCAACATAAAGCCGCTAATTAGGGGCGCCATTTAATGGCGCTATATAAAAACATCCTGTGCTATTATTGACGCCCTTTAAACGCACCGAATTGGCAGAAAATTCATGTCCAGTGAACCCATCTATCGAATCACCTTTTTTAATCAGGGACAGGTCTACGAAATCTATGCACGTCACGTGTTCCAGAGCGATCTCTGGGGCTTTCTCGAGGTGGAAGAATTTATATTTGGTGAGCGCTCGCAGATGATTGTTGATCCTGCCGAAGAGAAACTAAAAAATGAGTTCTCCGGAATCAAGCGCAGCTTTATTCCCATGCAGTCAATTGTGCGCATAGACGAAGTGGAAAAAGAGGGAACCTGCAAAATTACCGAAGCCAGCGCCCAGCCTTCCGGTGGCAATGTAAGGCCATTTCCGTTCCCGTCGATGGCCTCAAGCAAGCCGTCTAAAGACTAGCGCGCAAGTGTATTTAGTAATTGTGGGTTGCGGGCTTAACCATGTATCGCTTGAGCCCATTATGATAAAGTTTACGGGCTACAGATCTGCCCGCAAATCGCTATTACTGACCGTGATTTCGAAATCAAAAAAACAGAGGTGCCAATGACAGAAGAAGCGCTCGATCTACTGCCCTACGAATTTGCCCGGGTCAACCGAGTACTTTTGCGCACCGCTGAAAGTGATCTGTTATTGGCGCCAGGTGCGCCAGATTGGGCTGTCAGTGAAGTTGTTCGTATGAGCAATGGCGCTCTGGCTGTCCAGGCTGTCCCCGATCAAGAGTTCGACGCTCAGCTAAGCCAGATTTACAGCGGTCGACAGAATTCCTCTGAATCAGTAATGGCGGACATGAAAGACTTTGTCGACATGGAGTCTGCCGCCGCCGAACTTGAAGATGCTGGTGATCTGTTAGATGCCGAGAACGATGCGCCAATTGTGCGCCTGCTCAATGCAGTGATCGCCGAATCCCTAAAAGAAAATGCCTCCGATATTCATATCGAACCCTACGAGAAAGAAGCGCTGGTGCGTTTTCGTCTCGATGGTGTATTGCGCACAGTGCTGTCTCCCTCGATTCAAATTGCTCCGCTGCTAATTTCGCGCATTAAGGTGATGTCGAAGCTGGATATTGCCGAGCGTCGCTTGCCGCAGGATGGCCGCATGAGTGTTCGCCTAGGTGGCCGCAGTATAGATCTGCGTGTTTCCACTATGCCCTCCAGTCATGGGGAGCGGGTAGTGATGCGACTGCTGGACAAAGATGCAGGCAAGCTAAAGACCGATGATCTGGGGATGCCCCAGGAAACCAAAGCCCAGCTGGTTGATCTGGTGTCCCGGCCCCACGGTATTATTCTGGTCACCGGGCCCACAGGTTCGGGTAAAACCACTACGCTCTATGCCGCCCTGCAGCAGATGGATCGTCAGCAGCGCAATATTATGACTGTCGAAGATCCAGTGGAATACGACCTTCCCGGTATTAGCCAGACGCAGATTAATCTTCGCGCCGGTATGACCTTTGCCCGCGGCCTGCGCGCTATCTTGCGGCAGGATCCGGATGTGATTCTGATCGGTGAGATTCGCGACGGCGAAACCGCCGAAATTGCCACCCAGGCCAGTTTGACCGGTCACCTGGTGCTCTCAACCCTACACACCAATACTGCCGCTGGCGCCATCACGCGACTGCAAGATCTTGGTGTCGACAGCTTTTTGCTCGCCTCCACTGTCCGTGGCATAGTCTCTCAGCGTTTGCTGCGTAAACTCTGCACCGGTTGTCGCGTAGCCGAACAGCCCAATGAATTTAATCGCAACCTGCTGCAACTGCAGCCCGGCGAAGAGACCTTTCAGTCCTCCGGTTGTGCTGAGTGTAATAACACAGGCTTCAAAGGCCGTCAGGCACTCTTTGAGCTGGTCTCAGTAGATGCCAATCTACAAACCCTGATCCACGAAAATGCAGGCGAATTAGAGCTTGAAAGTGCGATTCGCAAAACTGTGCCCAGTATCCGCGATGCCGGCTTCGAATTGGTGCGCCGAGGCGTCACCACAATCGAAGAAGTGCTTCGTGTCACCAGCGTTTAACGCAGGGCCTAATCATGCCAGCCTTTGACTATGCAGCCTATGACCCCTCGGGTAAGCAAGTAAGCGGTGTTATCTCCGCCGACTCAGAGCGCCATGCGCGACGCCTGCTAAAAGAAAAAAAGCTGCTGCCGTCAAAGCTCTCGGAAGTCAGTCAAACCCAGACTAAAAAGTCCGGGTCTCGCCGTGAAGCGCGAGTGAATAATTTTGATCTGTCGCTACTGCTGCAGCAGCAGGCGATTCTGATTGAGTCTGGTCTGCCATTAGAAGACGCCCTGCGTATGACCATCGAGCAGGCCGAGACTGAAAAGCAGCGCCGTATGCTGCAGAGCTGGCGTAGTGAGATTATCGAAGGCCGCAGTTTCTCCGAGGCTCTGCGTCGCTCCCCCTACAAAATCCCCGAGAGCATTGTCGCTGGCATTAGTGTGGGTGAAGAGAGCGGCCATCTGCACAAGGTGTTAATGCGCATCGCCGAAGATCTTGAAAGCAGCGCAGAAAACCGCAAGACCATCAGTCGCGCCATGATCTACCCCGCGACACTGATCAGTACCTCGATTATTGTCGTCGCCATTATGATGGTTTGGGTAGTGCCCAAAATTACAGCTATTTTTATAAGCTCCAATCGTGAACTGCCACTGATCACACGGATCGTTGTTAATCTCAGTGAATTTACTCAGAGCTATGGGCTGTTTGTGTTAATTCTACTGGTCGGGCTTTATCTGGGTTTCGTCCAGGCCATGAAAGACCCTCAACGCAATCAGCGCTGGCACGAGTTTATGCTGACCATGCCCGGTCTTGGGCGCTGGATTCGCATGGCCAATATTGCTGACTGGTCCCGCAGTCTCGGTGTGCTTTTAAGTAACGGTGTGCCGGCATTGGCGGCGCTGAAAATCTCCTCATCTGTGGTCACCAACCTCTATCTACGCAGCAAAATGGAAGGGGTTACTGAGGCTATGCGTCAGGGCTCTACCCTGCATAAAGCATTGCTTGAAGGGGATGTGGGTAGTGGTTTTTTAGTGCATATGGTGGGCAGCGGTGAGGCTTCTAGTGAGCTGGATAAGATGCTGTTGCGGGTCTCGGATTATTATTCTCTGCGGCTGAATAATGCGGTGGAAGTGTTTTTGAAGCTGATCAATCCGATTTTGATTATTTTTATGGGGGTGATTATTCTCTCAGTAGTGGCAGCAGTGATGCTCCCAATAATGGACATGAACAATATGATCTAATTGTGGGGGATCTTTTTCCCCATGGCGGCGTTGAAAATGTACTCAATCGGTCACTTACAACAAGTAAGCTCCCTCATTACGTGCATTTTCGCCTTGCCCTGGGAAAAAATCTCTCCCCACAATAGTGCGAACGAACGAACGAACGAGTTATGTTGTCCTGTGGCGGCGTTGAAATTTCAAATCAGTCGGTCATTTACTACAGGTAAACTCCCTCGTGATTGGAAATTTCGCCTTGCCACAGAACAAAAGCCCTGCTCGTAATCGTTCTAAATCGAATTGGGTCGATATAAATTTTTGTTGGTGATTTGCCTGCAGAGTAGAAATATATTTAAGGGGTTTGGAAATGGTATTTAGGAATAAACAGGCGGGTTTTACGCTGATTGAGATGATGGTGGTGGTGGTGGTGATTGCGCTGTTGGGTGCGATGATTGGGCCGACCCTGTTTAAGAAGGTGCAGCAGGCGGAGCGGACGCGCATTGCTCAGGATATTCGTGTGATTGAGGGGGCGCTGAAGTTTTATCGTTTGGATAACTATCGCTATCCGAAACAGAGCCAGGGTCTCGATGCCTTGATGAGTAATCCCGGCGGTGCAGATAATTGGAATGGTCCCTACCTTGAGAAGCACCCAACGGATCCCTGGGGTGAGGCTTACCAGTACAGCAACCCAAGCCAGCATGACAAAGATATTGATGTCTATACGCTGGGGGCCGACGGCCAGCAGGGGGGCGAAGGCTCTGAAGCGGATTGGGGCAACTGGAACATAAAATAGTATGAGGTCTTCCCCGGGTCGCCAAGCTGGTTTTACGCTGATCGAGATTGCGGTGGTGGTGGTTATTCTCGCCACCATGTCGGGGATGAGTGTGTTTGCGATTAATCAGGCCTTTGATCGACGCTACCAGAGTCAGGCCGAGAATTTGCTCACCTGGCTCAATCAGCTCTCCGAGCAGGCTGCCCTTGAGGGTGTGGCCTATGGCATAGTGGGCGATGCCGATGAGCCTCAGGAGAGTGAAAAATTACAGCCAGTGGCCTATTTTCGGCAGCACTGGTTTGTCACTAACTACCCTGAGGCGTTTGTTCTCGACGATGAGGCCAGGGCAGAGTGGACGGTCTATCCTAGCGCCGAATACGATGAGATTGAAGATCCTTTGGCCGCCGAAGAAGATGCTCTGATACCCCTAGTGGCTATGTTGCCAGATGGCTTTATGGAGCCAGACGGTGAGTTGTTATTGAGCTTTTCTTCAAGTCCTTTGACCTACAGCTACAGTTGGGATGATGAGAGTTCGTCGATGGTTATGAAGAAGATATCAAAACCATGAAAAGTGCTCATTCCTTTCGCGGCGCTCGTGGTTTTACCCTAATTGAAGTGGCTGTTGCCCTGGCGATTCTCGGCTGGGTAATGGGCAGTGCGCTCTATTTGGTGCAGCAGTACGCCGATGAGCGCATTCGTCTGCGTGAGCAATTTTATTCATCCCAGGTATCTTGGAATCGCCTTTTAGAGCGCTATCAGGATTCGGAAAAGTGGCTGCTCAGCGATCAGAGTTCCGGTCGACCAACCAAAGGTGTGGCCAGTCAGGGCGGACAGGAATGGCGCTGGCAGGTGGAGATCAAAGAAGCCATGGGCAATGACCTCTATCGCTATCAGGCGAAAGTGGGTGCCAGCGGCGCCGAGCGCGATAGTGCAAAGCTGTTTGTCTATCTGGTTGAGAAAAACTGATGTTGGTGGCGGCGCGTTCGCGCAGCCCTCAGTTCGGGAGAGGTCGTCACTCTGGCTTTACGCTGATCGAAGCGGTGGTTTCACTGATGCTGCTGGCAGTGATGTCGGTGATGTCCTATCAGGCCGTCGAGGTGATTCTCGGGGCTAATGACCGCAGTCGCGGTCAGCTTGAGGATGAGTCGCAACTGCATCGCGCCTGGCAAGTGATCAGCCGCGATATTATGCATCTGCGGCCGCGGGCTTTTGCTGATGGCTTGGGCGGAGTAGAGCGCGCATACATAACCGATCCCAGTGAGTTTGGCCTGCGTTTCAGTCGTGGTGGTGGCCCCATGGTGCGTTCAAACCCCACGGGCATCAGCCGCATTGAATACCGCATCAACAGTGAGGATCAGCTGGAACGTCTGTCTTGGCCGATTACCGCATCGGCACTGAACGTTGAGGGCAATCGCGTGATCTTGGTCAATGATGTGGACGACGTAGAGATCGAGCAATTCTCTAGGGGCAATATTTTTTCCCCTGACTGGCCACCGATTAACGAAAGCCATCATCTGCTCAGTTTGCCAAGAATGATTCGCATCACCATCATATTGGGAAATGGCTCTGAGACCTCAAGACTATTGCCGGGGCTCGACTTTGACCCCAATCCAACTTCTGGGTCGACGGGCTCAGGTACGGGCTCGACTCCAGGTGGAGGCACGGGTGCCAATGGAAACTAAACTGGCATCACCGATTGGCTTAGGCTCTGGTTCTCGCCCTCAGCGACAGGGCGGCGTGGCGCTGCTGGCAACGCTTATTTTAGTGTTGGCGCTGACATTGATTCTCGGCAATATATTTTATCGTCACCAGATTGATGTCTCACAGGCCACTGGTTCACTGCATGGTGATCAGGCGGTGTTGTTAGCGATCAGCGCTGAGAGCTGGGCCAGAGATCTGCTTGCTTCGCATAATGATGACCTAACAGTGGACCATTTCGGTGAAGACTGGGCTCAGGCGATCCCCTTATTGCCCGTTGATGGCGGCACCATTGTCGGCTGTCTGGTGGATCTTGAATCCCGGGTTAATATTAATAATTTTTCCTCATACACCGATTCCAGCTTGAGAGCAGAGCGCAAAGCCGACGCCATGGGCCTGGTTAAAGTATGGGAGAGCCTGCTCCAAAACATGGATTTCATAGTTGATGAAAGCCGTGTGTCGGTGCTTGTTGACTGGCTCGATAAGGGTGATGAGTTAATTGGCCCCGCCGGTGCAGAGCAGTCGGATTACAGCGGTTTTAGCCCGCCGCGTTTTCCAGCTAATACCGATATAGCCGATACCGCGGAGCTGGCTGCTATGGCCGGCTACAGTCTGGCCGAAGTGCAGCGCCTAATGCCTTTTATTAGTGCCTTGCCTGGCCTCACAACAATCAATATCAATAGCGCGCCTGAGCCGGTATTGATGGCTCTGAGTGGCAGTCTGGGTGTTGATTTTGTCGACATGGTTATAGATAACAGACCTTTTTTGACTCTCCAAGAATTTTATCAGGTCATAGATATTCGCCTGATGGTCGGTGAGCCGGCACTGGCTATACGCTGGCCCGCTAAGCTAATTGATGTGAAATCAGATTTTTTCCAACTTAATCTTGAAGTCACATTAGGGCAGTCAAGACTGGAGGTAAAAAGTATAATGCACCGCGGCACAAATGGCCGCCCAGTAGTGATTCGCAGGGAGATAACGGTTGTACCCGCAGGCGTCACAACTGTACCATCTAGACCTAATGACGCCGATGACGAAAATGCGGATGATTTTGTGGGTTCAGGAAGCGATAGATTTCGAGATCAAGATGAATATGACCGAGAGTATTACCTGCGTCCGATCTGTGAAATCGCCGATAGCTATGCAGATGGCGCTTTAAACGCCACTATAAACAACAATACAAATAGTAATAATTAGGAATGGGTAACAATGACATTATCTGTTGATCATCTTCACCACCTAGACCGGCATTTGCTCGGCGGTGGTGA
>CAWLBR010000007.1:0-33804 GCA_963855085.1 Gammaproteobacteria bacterium | reverse complement strand
ACTGCCGGGATGACTGGCCACAATGTCATCCCGGCAGCGGATTTGGAATCCTTAAAATTGGGTTGTCGGTAAATGCACTACAAGACCGTCGAGGTTGTCGCTGACCTTAACCTGACAGGACAGGCGGCTGTTATCCTTCGGCTCACTGACGCAGTCGAGCAAATCAGTTTCCATCTCTTCGGGAGGTTCGACCTTATCGACCCAGTCCGCATCTATATAACAGTGGCAGGTGGCACAGCTACATGAGCCGCCGCACTCGGCGACAATTCCGTCGATCATATTGTCAACGGCACCTTGCATCAGGCTGCTGCCGGCTTCCAGGTTAACTTCCTGGCCCTGGCCATCGGCCTGAATATAAGTGACTCTGGGCATAACTGAACTCCGATAATAAGTAATTTAAAAAATGAATGATTTGGTTAGCTGGTTAGTAGTGTTTTTAAGGACAGGCTCTCATCTGCAAGCTGGGCTGGATCGAGCTGATTGCCCTGCATAATAAGGCGCTTGCCGAACATAAACTCCTGCGGTCGATTTACCGCATCCACTGCAAGTAATTTACCCTCACGCATATAAAAGGCAGCAAAGCTTCGGCTGCCATCAATATCCCCGCGCACTACTACATCTGTATAACCTTGGGAGAGTCCGGCGATCTGTAGTTTGAGATCATACTGATCAGACCAGAACCAGGGCAGTGCCGAGTAGGGCTTGAGATTTCCGCAAATGGTATTGGCTGCTACCGAAGCTTGATCTAGTGCATTTTGCACGGACTCTAGTCGCAGGTGGCGCTGATAGATTGGATTGTAATGTGCGGTGCAGTCGCCAGCGGCCAAAATATCTTCGTCGCTGGTGCGGGCATATTCGTCCACCACTATACCGTTGTCGACTTTCAGTCCGGCCTGTTCGGCTAGTTCTGTATTGGGGATTACGCCGACGCCAATAATCACTAAATCCGCTTTATATTCAGTGCCGTTGTGGCACTGTACCGACTCCACTTGCTTGTCGCCGCTGATACTTACAGCTTGCACATCGGCCACAATCTCGACGCCTTCTTCTTGGTGAATGCGTGCGTAGAAGGCTGCGACTTCTGGTGCGGTGACGCGCTGTAAAATACGTGGCATGGCTTCGAGGACGGTTACCTGCATGCCGATCTTGCGCAGTGCAGAGGCGGTTTCGAGACCTATATAACCACCGCCTATGATTACTGCGCGCTTATTGGCGCCGGTAAACATTTTGATTTGTTGGGCATCGTTGAGATCGCGCAGATAAAACACGCCGTTTAAATCCACACCGGGGATATCAATTTTGCGCACTCGGGCACCGGTGGTCAGCACCAGCTTGTCGTAGTCGAGGGCCATGCCATCTTCGAGCAACAACTGCTTGTTGGGGCGGTCAATGGCAGCGACTGTGACGCCCATGGTGATGCCGACATTGCACTTTTTGTAAACAGCGGCGGGACGAATTAGAATTTGCTCGGCGGTTTTTGTTCCGGCTAGATAGTCTTTTGATAGCGGTGGGCGATGGTAGGGCAGGGCGTATTCATTGGTGATCATCGAGATGGCACCGGTCCATCCCTGTTGGCGCAAAGTCGGGGCGAGTTGGGCCGCTGCGTGGCTGGCGCCGATAATTATGCATCTGGACTTTGCTGCCATTGGTGGAGAGCTCCTGTCTAAAGTTGGCCATTCTTTGGCTTCTTATTATTGATGAATAACTATACAGGATTTGGATAAAACAAACAGAGATGTCTTTAATATTTCGGGCGTTTTTTTGAATGTAAAAAAAGGATCTCAGCCAGTCGGCAGGAGATCCTTCGGTTTGCTGCGCTCTCTCAGGATGACAAAAAGTTCTGTCATCCCGACCGCAGTGGAGGGATCTCAGCCAGTCGGCAGGAGATCCTTCGGTTCGCTACGCTCTCTCAGGAAGATCGGCTTCGCCGATCATTTCAAACCAGCGTAATAAGCCGCCAAGTTAGCAATATCAGTATCCGACAAACCCTTAGACATAGCCGACATCATCGCATTGTTGCGACGGCCATCTTTAAACATCTGTAACTGACTGGCGAGATAGGCTTCTTTCTGGCCAGCAAGGTTGGGCCACATGCCGTTGTTGCTGATGCCGTTTACGCCGTGACAGCCGGCACAGGACATCGCTTTAGTCTTGCCTGCGACAGGATCGCCGGCCATTACACTAAAGGATGCTACTGCAAGAGCGGCTGCTAATAAGGTAGTAGTGAGTGTTTTCATAGTACTTCTCCAATGGTTATTTTGTTTGGCCCGAGCTGTGATACAAGCTATGGCTGATAAAGAGTGAGGCGCTCAACAGCGCGACGGCAACGACCTGGTGCGCTGCTGCTACTGGAACTGGAACATAAAATATTAATGTGCTGATACCCAGAGTGACCTGCAGAACCAGTAGCCCAAGCAGGCTCCAAACGGCAATCTTTACTGGCTTGGAAATCTCTGCGCGCAATGCTTTGACAGCAAAGGTCAGCACTAGGGCGACGATCACATAGGCAAACATGCGGTGGTTAAACTGGATCGTGGTGATATCTTCAAAGGCCGATAACCAGGCTGGCTGCAAACTATAGAGTCCAGCGGGAATGAAGCTGTCGCCCATTAGTGGCCAGGTGGAATAGGCGTGCCCAGCATTGGTGCCAGCAACCAGTCCACCGGAGAGAATCATTAAGAAAATTAGGCCGCTCAAACTATAGGCAAACGTACTCAGTCCAGCCTGCTGGGGCTTGGGTGTCGAAAGTAATCCCAGGGCGGTCCACCAGATAAAGCCGAAGATTAAAACCGCATTGCCCAAGTGAGCCGTTAGACGATATTGACTGACGTCTGGGTTGTCCACTAGGCCGCTTTTAACCATGTACCAACCGAGCAGACCCTGACCGCCGCCGAGCAGTAACATGATCATCAATTTTGGCGTTAGGCCGGGCTTGATACGCTTGGTAAGGTAAAAATATAAAAACGGCAGAACAAAAATAATACCGATAAATCTACCCAGCACGCGGTGCAGATATTCATACATAAAGATCGATTTAAAGGCATCGAGAGACATACCTGCATTGATCTTCTGGTACTCAGGGAACTGTTTGTACTTTAAGAAAACTTCCTGCCATTCAACGTGCGACAGCGGCGGGATAATACCCATCAACGGTCTCCATTCGACCATGGATAGACCTGAGTTGGTCAGACGTGTGACGCCACCCAGCAGAATCATTCCGAAAATCACGGCGGCACAGGCAAGCAGCCAGTAGGCTATTTGCAGGTCATGTTGCCGATTGAATGGCCGATTGAATTGTTTGTTGAATTGCACAGCTGTATTTGCGTGAGACATTAATGTTTTAACCGTTAACTTATTAATGAAATATTTAGCGACTGTATGTTAGTCACCCAACCAAGCTTTTTTACGGAAACGCCACATATTTAGACTTGCTTTAATCGAGAAATCGACCAGCGACATACCATAGAGCCAGATCACATCGGCGCCCATTTGGATCAGTATAAGGGGCATTATCAGCCGCGTTAATAACATACTGAAAATGGTCACCATCATCGGGAAGCGGGTATCGCCGGCACCGCGCAGGGAACCGGCCATGCTGAACTCGACGCCCATAAATGGCAGGCTAAAGCAGAGCACATAGGTGAGGTTGACCATATTCCGAATCACGTCGGGATCGTCGATCATAAACCGAGCAATCTCTTCAGCGTAAAAACCCATCACCAGACTGCAGCCAATCATCAAATAGACACAGGTGCGCATGGTGCGCCAGCCAGCGTCGTAGGCACCCTGTTTGTCACCAGCGCCGAGATGCTGACTGACTAGAGTCGCGGCGGAAATCGAGAAGCTAAAGGCGATAACAATAATTAGTCCGAGAATCGAAAGGCCGATACCGTAGGCGGCAAAAGCGGCGTTGCCATAGCTGGCGAGAAACACCATAAACAGCAGCATGCCGGCTTGGAAAAAAGCCTGTTCGAAGGCCGCAGGCATGCCTATATCAATCAAGGTTTTACCGTTTGTAACAATATCGGGCAGGGGATTTGAGGGCTTAAATGACAGCCAGCCGAGAATCCAAAACAGTAAAAAGGCAACTATGGTCACTGTCATGGCAATACCACCACCAATGGCAATACCGTTTAGGCCAAGATTGGGTAGGCCGGCCCAGCCAAAGGTGAGTCCGCCACCCAAGGCGATGCTTAGGGCCACACCGATTATGGCAGTCCACAATGGTGTGGTGGCATTGCCCACAGCGCGAAAAGACATATTAAAGACTAGGGTGATCAACATGACCGGCGCATAGACAGCGGTCCAGAAGGTGAACTCCATGGCCAGAATATGGGCTTCATCGACGAGGCTAAACATGCCGATAAGCTGATCGAGAAACGGAATGGCGACCCATGACAGCAGCATGCCATCAATAATAAATACAAGTACCGAGAGGGCGGCAAAGCGTCCCGCCATCTGTTTATCGCCAGCGCCCCAATAACGCCCGACCATGGCCGTGGTGCCACTGCAGAGCCCCATCATAATGGCGTGCAAGACAAAGTAGAGGCGCTGTCCGGTGGTCACCGCGGCAACCGCATCTGTGCCCATGGTGCCGGCCATTTTTAGGAATGCGACACCCATCAGCATATAGAGAATATTGCTGAGCATGGTGGGCCAGGTGAGGCGCCAAATATTGAGTGTCGAGACAGGTTTCATGGCGGGCATGTTACCATTCGTCGGCAATTCGCGGTTAGGAGTTTTAAGCTGAAAACAGAATTTGGAATGGATATGGCTGATCAAGGAAAGATCAAGCTGCCCCCAAGCTGGTGCAGAGCAGTAGGGGAAGAGTTTGATAAACCCTATATGGTGCAGTTGCGTGAGTTTTTAATTGCGCAGAAAGCAGCAGGAAAAATAATTTATCCGCCGACCTCGCAATGGTTTGGTGCCTTTGATACCACGCCTTTCGATAAGGTGCGCGTGGTGATTCTGGGTCAGGATCCCTACCATGGTCCGAACCAGGCTCATGGTCTCTGTTTCTCAGTCTTGCCCGGTGTCAAAGTGCCGCCCTCGCTGGTCAATATTTATAAAGAGTTACAGGCTGACCTTGGCGTGGAATCGCCTGGTCACGGTTGCCTGACTCACTGGGCAGAGCAGGGTGTGTTGCTGTTAAATGCCACACTCACAGTTGAGCAGGCTGATGCAGGCGCTCATCAGGGCAAAGGTTGGGAGCAGTTTACCGACAGGGCTATTCGCGCCTTAAATGATCAGCGCGAGGGCATAGTATTTTTATTGTGGGGCAGTTATGCCCAGAAGAAAGGCGCCTTTATTGATCAGTCTCGGCATCTGGTATTGAAGTCGGTGCATCCCTCACCTCTGTCTGCTTACCGTGGGTTTTTGGGCTGCAAGCACTTTTCCGCGACCAATGATTTTTTACAGCAGCAGGGTGGTGAACCGATTGATTGGCAGGTGCCCTCTGAACAGGGATACCTAGCTCTACCGAAAGCCTAACTCTCTCGCAGGCTGCGACTGATCCCTCGCAGTAGGGGTTCAAACAGGTAGGCGGCAATGCTGCGCTTGGCGGTGACTAGAATAGTCTCGGCGGGCATGCCGCTGGAGAGATACAGCTGTGGAATAGTTTCTAGCTGGTTTTTGTCGATGCGCACTTCAGCTATAAAATAATAACCCTCGGCATCCTCATGGCGATCCGCTGAGACCCAGTGCACTTTGCCTTCTAAGAGCGGGGTGGCTCTGCTGTTAAAAGCGGTCAGGCGAATACGAGCAATCTGGCCAGGCCATACTAGGTCACTATCTGTGGGGCGAATACGCGCTTCGATAAGCAGTTCTTCTTTGTTTGGCACTAGACGCATGATTTCTTCACCGGGCATAACGGTCTCGCCGGGATTCTTTCTTTTCAGGTGAGTCACTACCCCGTCGTGGGACGCTCGAATGGTGCCATTGGCAATGCGGTTTTTTAGACGGTTAATATTATCTTCAATGGTAATAATCCGATGTACCGCTTGGTTGTTTTCCAGATTGGCCTGCTGGCTAAGCTCAGAGATCAGCAGTTTTCGTTGAATAGGAATCTGTTGTAGTTCTGATTGCGCAGCGGCAATTTTTTGTCTGCTGCTGTCAATGGCGCTGCGGGATTCAATAAGTCGCTGGGCTATTTCATCAAGCTGAATTTCTGAAACATAGTTTTTTTCTGCCAGGGCTAAAACCCTAGTATGTTGTTTGGTCAGTAATTCAAGGCGCTCTAATCGCGCTCGATTTTCTATCTGCTGAGCCTGAATCGATAACTGCAATTGGTATTTGCGGCTGTCGAGCAGCGTAAGCTGATCGTTTTTTCGGCCTATGGTCTCATCGAAGCTCTGTTGTCGCATACTTAGTGTCTGATTTTCCTGAAGTCGCTTTGCCAGCAACAATACCTTTTCTGAAAACCGCAGTTGCTCAAACTGATTAATATGGGTTTGGGCAATTTCCATTTCTAATAAAGTCATCAGGTAGTCGCGAAGATTGGCTTTTAACGCAGACTGTTCCTCAGAGACATCCAGTTGCAACAGAATATTGCCTTTGGATACATGGTCGCCGGAGTGCGTCTCAATCGACGAGATCTTGCCGCCGCGCAGATGTTGAATCGGCTTGCTGTCTTCTATTGCGCGAATATGACCCTTGGCCAATACCGCGCTCTCCAACGGCGCCAAGGCAACCCATAGGGCAAAAGCCAGCAGGCTGAACCCGAGAATAATAAGGCTTCGGTTGCGCAGGGACTGATCTTTGAGAGGAACGAGATTATCTTGCATAGGCGTTAAGCGACCCGCTGAGTGCTGACAAGTGAGCGTGGGGGTGGCACCACTGCACCGTTCTCAAAGAGGTAGGTGCGCTGCGCCAGTTTAATCAGCTGTTTAGAGTTGGTGGTTAAAATAACGCATCTATTTTGCTGCTGCAGAAGCTGCAATGTGTGCTCTAACTGGTCGAGCGTAAATAGGTTGCAGTAGCTTTCAGGATTTTCCAACAAGACGATTTTTGCCTCGCAGGCGACCGCTGCCGTCAGCGTAATTAAGCGTTCAAGTTGAATGCCAATCGCGGTGCTGCGAGCCTTGTCATTGAGCGTATAGTCGTAGGCAATATTGAGTTCTAGAAGCCGTTGATTAAGGCCGGTTATCTGCGCTGCTTTTATCACCTGAGTTTCATCTATCGCGTCAAAACGGCTGACGAGCTGGAGTATGGTTGCCTCTGGCAGGTACACTGATTCCCCCGCTACCGCTATATCAGCCTGCAGACGTTGCGCGCACCAGTCGCCACGTCGTTTCCCATCAACCAGGCAGTCACCACTTTTTAGGTGCTGTTCGCCGAGCAGAACTTTGATCACATCAGTCTGCCCTGCGCCCACCGCGCCAATAAGAGCGGTGATTTCACCTGGATGTGCCTGAAAGCTTATATTCGATAGAACTGACCGGTGTTGCGGATTGATCGGGTCGTCGACACTGGCGTTTTTTAATTCGATCACTCCCTGAATCGGACCGCAGTAGCCACCGGATTTACGCTGGCTGAGCTGATCAAAATAGTCGCAGACCTCGACAACCACCTGCTTGCCCAGCGACACAACGGCGCTGTTGGCAAAAAGCATATCAAAGGGCGCAATGGCTCGGGCTGAAATAATTAATGCGGCAATAAAGCCGCCCGGTGAAAGGCTGTTTTGCAGTAGTAATACTGCACCAATGGTAGGCGTGCCTAATTGATACAGCGTTCTCAGGCAGTGGTGCATATCGGTGAGTAAACCCTGCCGATGGCTGTTAATAATATCCTTAGCCGGTCTGCTACGCTCCCAGTAGCCTAGGGTATTGGCCGAGTTCAGCCAGCGCTGTGTCTGTTCAGACCAGTCAATGAGTCCCTCATCGAGAGAGGGTTTTTGCTGTTTGAATTTAGCGTAGGCAATCAGGCAAAAGCACAGATTTACCGATAGCATAAACCAGCCCAAAACCGGTGAAAGCAAAAATATAATAACGGCTGAAATAGGTAGCCAGAGCACATCCAAAATACTTCCGACGGCGCCGGAACTCAGATGCTGACTAAATAATTTCACTTTGCGATAGAGCTTTTTACCAGGATAGCCGCGACGTATTTCGGCACTGATATGGCCGCCTACCTGCTGATCCAGATAGTGGCTAAAGTTGACTATGGATTTGCGTCGCAGCTGTTCGAAGAGCAGGCCGCTGACAGAAATAATCAGTGCGCCCAGGGCGAGCATCCACAGTGATTCGTAGCTGCCGGTGGTGATCACTCGATCAAAAATTTGCAGCGTGTAGAGCGGAATGCAAAACGCCGCCAAATTGGTCATAAAAGAATGGCCCAGAATCATCTGGACCACTCGTTTTACCGCAGCGATAAATGTGTTGCGATCAGACAGGGTTTTAGGCAACTGAAATACTCAAGTCAGCCAGTGAGTCTGTAGTGACACCTTGCAGTTCTGCAAAGGCAATGGCATTGGAAAAGTCTCCGTCACCATCCAAGTCGGCGAACAGTTGACTGCTGTTGTCGCCCACTTCGAGCATCAGCCACTCGTCCAGTTCACGGTTTGCCAGAGAGGAGCTGACATCCAGGCTCAGACTGTCTTCACCTAGGGCGAAATCGAGAATTTGATCTAGGCTGCCATCGAGATCGCTCTGTCTCCAGGTAAAGGAGTCCGCACCCATGCCGCCTATCAGAACATCAGCGCCAGCCATGCCGCGAATAACGTCGTTGCCACTGCCCCCTTCGAGTCGGTTGTCGAGACGATTGCCGCGCAGGCTGTCGTTGTAATCTGAACCAATACCATTCTCGATGGATTTAAGCGTATCTGAGTCACCACCGGTGGTTTTTTTGCGGTGAAGATCAATATTCACAGCGCTGTCAGCATAGTCGTAAGACACTGTATCTATGCCTGAGCCACCGTCCACCACATCTTTATTGGCACCGGAATAGAGTAGGTCGTCTCCGGAGCCGCCTTTGAGATTGTCGTTGCCTGAACCGCCGTAGAGCGTATCGTTGCCAACGCCGCCATCAAGGCTGTCATTGCCGCTGTCGCCGTAGAGGCTGTCGTTGTCATTGCCCCCGTTAAGTGAATCATTGCCAATGCCGCCGTAAAGGCTATCTGCACCTGTGTCGCCCTCTAAGTGGTCATTGCCAGAGCCGCCGAGAAGGGTATCGTCGCCTTTACCGCCAAAGACAAAGTCGTTGCCACTGCCGCCGTCGAGATAGTCATTGCCTGAGTCACCCATTAAGCGGTCATGACCACTGTCACCATAGAGGTGGTCATTGTCTTTGCCGCCTGATATCTGGTCATTGCCATAGCCGCCCCAGGCGGAATCATTGCCGGTGCCACCTTCGATTAGGTCGTTGCCGCCATCACCGAATAGTTGGTCATTTCCCGCACGGCCATAAATATCGTCGTTGCCATTACCACCATGGATCTCGTCATTCTGTTCGGAGACAGCCATAAAATTGCCCGCTGCATCGAACTTGTGGATGCTGCCATCAGCCATAGTTTGGTAGCTGTAGGTGGGCTGATTTTGATCGACGCCGCTATCTGCACTGGCGACATTTGGATCCAAAACCTGTGCATTGGACGTGCCTATATCGACGGAGAAAACAGCATCATCAAAGTCTCTGTCACCGCCGTTGTAGAGGTCTTCAAAACCCAGAGTAATCAGTCCGGCGTCACTGTCAGCCAGTGCCACTGTATGGGCTATGCCATCGGGGTTGAGCTGGTAGTTGTTGTTCAGGATACCGGCAGCGGTGTGATAGGCGTTGTAGACTAGCTGTGTTTCGCTGCCGTCTTCATCTACATACCAAAGGCTTGGATTAACCGAGCTAACACCGGCGATGGAGCCATCACTGTTTCTGAATTCCAAGTTGCCATCATCGAAGTCCATATTCCTGTAACTGTTGTTATAGGAATAGCCATTGGCGATGATAAAAAATCCCAGCTGATCTCCAGCTTGTAGACTCAGGTCGCTCTCTGTTCCCGACTGCGTGCTACCGCCTGAACCGGGCAGGCTGGCATTGGGGAAATGGAACTGCACCTCAGTAATAAGTCCTTCGGCGGAGACCTTGTAGCTGCCCAGTGAGTTTTTATAGCCAGCACTTTCCGATTGGAAAATAACACTGCCCTCGTAATCATTGGCAATAGTAAAACCGCTTAGGTCGACAAAAGAGGGGCCGCCACTTCCGTAGAGTGTGTCGTTGCCAGAATTGCCATGTATCTCGTCACTACCTGCACCGCCGTAGGCAACGTCGTGGCCATTGCCTGCAATGATTAGATCGTTGCCGCCTCTGCCGGAGAATAATTCGTGGCCATTGCCGCCATTTAGGTTGTCATTTCCATTGCTACCTATAATGGGTTTGATTGCTATTGTCATTTATAAAGCTCCTCAAAGATTATTTCTTCTATCTGTCAGAGAACCTAAGCAACTATGATGCCAGTGGTTTTTGGGTAGGCTAAGGATTTGTTTTATAACAATATTATTAAAATATTGAGACTATGTTTAGATTGAAGATCGCGAAAGACTAAGGCAGTTTTGCAAAATGCACTTCAAAGTGCGAATCCATTTGCGGCTTCTGGTCTACACTACGGCACTTATTAAACGGCACTTACTTAAACGGCACTTATTAACTGGAGCTTATTAAACGTGGCAGCCCAACCCTGGCAGACACCCAAAAATCTATTGATCGTTATGTCGGTAGCCATGACTTTGGCTTTCGCTACCTGGATGGCACTGCTAAATAATTTTGTTATTGAGCGGGCCGCGTTTACCGGCGCTGAGATCGGTATGTTGCAAAGTATTCGTGAGATCCCCGGGTTTTTAGCCTTTACTGCGGTACTGGTTTTACTGATTGTTAAAGAGCAGACTTTTGCTTATCTTTCACTGGCGCTGTTGGGTATTGGCGTTGCTATTACAGGTTATTTTCCCTCAGTGATCGGCCTCTATCTATCGACCTTTCTGATGTCTGTAGGCTTTCACTATTACGAAACCATAAAGCAGTCCCTGTCGCTGCAGTGGTTGAGTATTGATGAAGCGCCGGCGATGCTCGGCCGGCTAATTGCGGTGAGTTCTATGGCGTCGCTGCTGGCCTATAGTTTTTTATGGTTGGCGCAAGACCACCTCAGTCTTAGCTACGAGACGATTTATCTGATCGGTGGTGGCTGTTGTCTGGGATTAACGCTATTTGCCTGGTTGGGATTTCCGCGCTTTCAGGGGAAGACGCCACAGCGTAAACATCTGCTGATGCGCAAACGCTATTGGCTGTATTACGCCCTGACATTTATGGGCGGTGCGCGGCGGCAGATTTTTACTGTTTTTGCCGGCTTTTTAATGGTCGAGAAGTTTGGTTATAGCGTCAGTAATATTGCTGGACTGTTTATTATTAACCATCTTTTCAACTGGGCTTTCGCCGGTCGTATTGGTGCGCTGGTGGGGCGCATTGGTGAGCGTCGGGCACTGACGTTTGAATATTGCGGACTGTTTTGTGTGTTTACCGCTTACGCCTTTGTTGACGATGCCAACTGGGCGGCGGGGCTCTATGTGGCCGATCATCTGTTTTTCTCGTTGGCTATTGCGATTAAAACTTACTTTCAAAAGATCGCTGATCCGGCGGATATGGCGTCGACGGCTGGTGTGGCTTTTACGATTAATCATATTGCCGCGGTGATTATCCCGGTACTGTTTGGTTTAGTCTGGCTGGTGTCGCCGATGTTGGTATTTTTGATGGGGTCTGGGATGGCGTTGATTAGTTTGCTGTTGGCGCAGAATATTCCATTGGCACCGCGGGCGGGTAATGAGGTGGTTTTGGGTAAGGTTGTGTATTTGCCTCAAGGGGCTGGTTGAGTGGTTGTGGATGCTGGTTGAGTGTGGGAGTGGACTGCTGGAGATCCTTCGGCTTCGCTCAGGATGACATAATATATAGTCATTCCGACTCGCCCAAGACTGTCATTCCGACTCGCCCAAGACTGTCATCCCGACTGGCCCAAGACTGTCATCCCGACTCGCCCAAGACTGTCATCCCGACTCGCCCAAGACTGTCATTCCGACTCGCCCAAGACTGTCATTCCGACTCGCCCAAGACTGTCATCCCGACCGTAGTGGAGGGATCTCAATCAGTGGGCACCAAACTTTTCAACTGCGCCCGAGCAGCATAGTTACATTACCAAGGGCGGCTTTTTAGCTTTTCTACGCAACCAATTAAGACTATTGAAAATCGCCGGCGTTTTAACCAGCTTCCGCTCCAGCCTAAACTTCCCCGGGTAGTCCACCAACAGCAGTCCCATCACCAGGGTAAGAACTCCCTGGCCAGGCAAAAACAACATTAATACACCGGCCACTATCAAACCATAACCAATCAAGTTTTTACCCATTAGCGCCAGCAATCGAATAACCGGATGCAGCTTTTTCCACTGCGTCGGTTGGCGCTTTTTCGGTAAAAAATAATCTTCGGGAATCTGCGCTACTAACCAGGGCATGGCTAGCAGGCTGAGAATAAATACCATCAGCGAAACAATGCCAGCCCAGACCAGCAGTTGTTGATGATCAGATACCCAGCCGAATAGCTCGCTCACGGGCTGGCTGGAATCTCGTAGGGCAGCGGCAGGTGGGTGACGGCGGTTAGCGCTTGCTCGCCAATCTCCATTTCAATAGCGTCGCTGTATTTATCATTGATCACTGCCAGTATTTCTACCTTGGCATCATCGGCTCTGACGGCGCTGGCAATATTGCCGATGCTCTTGCCTTCGCTGTTTTTGATTTCATCTCCGGGGCTGGGGACTATGTCTGTGAACAAAGCTAGGTGATGCATGCGTCGTTTCACTGCACCGCGATAGTGAGCGCGGGCAACAATTTCTTGGCCGGTGTAACAGCCTTTCTTAAAGTTGAGATAGCCGAGGGCATCGAGATTGAGCATCTGGGGAATAAACATTTCGACGGTCTCGCCAACTACTTCGGCACGGCCTGCGCGCAGTCGCTCTAGATCCGAGAGCGGGGGCTGGCTGCTTGAATAGCTGTCGCTGACGTCAGTGATCTCAGTTTTGAAAAACACAGCATATTTTTTTAGGCTGGCGAGGGCACTATCAATGACCGAGGGGTGGGCCTCTAAGATAATATCGCCATCAGCGTCACAGTGGGCTGTAAATAGAAACACCATTCGGCCTTTGGGGGTGCAGTGTGCGCCGTCAACGCTGCTTGACGGGCTGAGGCTGTCCATATCGCAGGTGACCTGTCCCTGTAAAAACTTGCCGCTGTCGGGGCCAGATAATTTGATGTAACTGCGTGCTGCTGTGCTGTTCCCAGACTCGTCACTGGAAGAAGTTTGCTGAGTCATGGTCAATCCTTTGTCGACTGTGTAGGTTATTCCCTGATTGTCTCTTATAATGCGGCTTTAAAACAATGATTGATTAGCTATGAATAAAAATCGTCTGCGCTGGGCTTGTCGCCGCGGCATGTTAGAGCTCGACCTGATTCTTGAGCCCTTTGTTGAGAACTCCTATGAGTTGCTGGAAGAAGCTGATCAGCTGCGCTTTGAGGTGCTTTTGGAGAGTGAAGATCAGTCTCTGTTTATGTGGCTGATGAAACGCCAGTCGCCAGATAGCCCGGATATGCAAAGGATAGTGCAGATCATTCATGAGTCCCGCGCCCAACTCGGCTGAGTTTCAGCTGCATCCCTCATTCTATTATGTCTGCGCACGGCTTGGTCTAGTTGCCATAGCCAGTGCGCTGGTTGCTGTGCTGCCGATATTAATCTTGGCCAAGCTGGCGGCGTTGCTCTGTCTCGGTTTGGCTGGCTGTTGGTTGGTTGTGGATTATCGTGGTCAGGGTGCTGAGAAATTGATTGTGCTGGATGCTAGTGAGGATCGTTGGCGGCTGGTGTCTGCACTCAAGACAGTGGAACTGGTATTGATGCCGACCCAGTTTGTCACTCGTCATCTGGTGATCGTATATTTCAAGTTGCCCCAGGGGCGGCAAATTGTTCGTGTACTTCCTCGAGATAGCCTGTCAGCACAGCAGCATCGATTGCTGCGTATGCTACTAATCGAAAGAACTGTTAAATAGCAATCCTAATCGAGATTAATAATCACATCCTGTCCGGCAAAATTGATCGGCACTAGAATAGTATCTTTGGCGATCGGCGCCAGCTCTGGATAGTCGAGAGTGTAGTGCAGGCCGCGGCTCTCTTTGCGCTGTAGGGCGCAGCTAATAATCAATTCAGCGACTGTGGCCAGATTGCGTAGTTCCAGCAGATCTCGGCCAACCTTATAGTTGCTGTAGTATTCCTGAATCTCTTTTTGCAGCAGGTGAATGCGGTGCTGGGCGCGCTGCAGGCGTTTATCCGTGCGCACAATACCTACGTAATCCCACATAAAGCGTCGTAACTCATCCCAGTTGTGGGAGATCACCACATTCTCATCGGAGTACTCAACCTGTGATTCATCCCAGGGCCGCACAAAGTCGGGCTGGGGAATGTTGTTGTTAAGCTGATTGATTTCACTGGCCGCGGCCTGGGCGTAGACCAAACATTCCAATAGGGAGTTGCTGGCCATGCGATTGGCGCCATGGAGACCGGTAAAGGCGCTCTCGCCAATGGCGTAGAGGTTGCGCAGATCGGTTTGACCTTTGGTATTCACCACAATGCCACCACAGGTGTAGTGGGCGGCGGGCACTATGGGAATGGGTGTGGTGGTGATGTCTATGCCAAATTCTAGGCAGCGCTTATAGACAGTGGGGAAGTGCTCGATAATAAATTCAGCGGGTTTGTGGCTGATATCCAAATACAGGCAGTCACTGCCGAGGCGTTTCATCTCATGGTCAATGGCTCGGGCTACTACATCTCGTGGTGCTAGCTCGGCATCTGCATGAAAGTTCTGCATAAACGGCGTACCGTCAGGCAGCTTAAGGATGGCTCCTTCACCGCGCAGTGCTTCAGTGATCAGGAACGACTTGGCCTTGGGATGATAGAGACAGGTGGGGTGGAACTGATTGAACTCGAGATTGCCAACCCGGCAGCCGCGACGCCAAGCCATAGCTATACCGTCGCCGCTGGCACCGTCTGGATTGCTTGTATAAAGATAGGTTTTGCTGGCGCCACCGGAGGCCAAGACAACGCTCTTGGCTTGCAGCAGTTCAACATCGCCGTTCTCAATATCGAGAATATAGGCGCCGGTACAGCGAATTTTGCGTGAGCTTTTGTCCGCTTGAGTGACTAGATCGACGGCACAGTGATGCTCAAAGATTTCTACGTTTTCGGCGGCCAGTGCGCGCTCGACTAGGGTGCCTGTGATTTCCTTACCTGTGGCATCTGCTGTATGCAGGATACGGCGGTGACTGTGACCCCCTTCCTGAGTGAGGTGATAGCTTGCCTCTCCATTTCCCTCTCCATTCCCCTCGGCCACTTCCTTGGTGAAGTCGACACCGCTGTCTATTAGCCAGTGTACGGCCTTGGGTCCATTTTCAACCACAAAGCGCACAGCGTCTTCGTGGCAGAGGCCGGCACCTGCAGCTAAGGTGTCGGCAATATGGGCTTCAGCGCTGTCATCTTTGTCGATAACCGCGGCTATACCGCCCTGAGCTAACCAAGAGGCGCCACCTTGCAGAGTCGCTTTGCTGATAAGTGCGACGCGCAGACTTGGGTCTAGTTGCAGGGCGACGGTTAGGCCTGCCGCGCCACTGCCAATAATCAGCACATCATATAAATTGGTTGGTTTCATTTACTGGCCACAATAGGTTGACGGCGCATGATAGTATAAGCCAAAGTCGCAAGCGAACTAAATTGAGACCCAGCGGTCTGTCTATGATTGGGGTTAACTTTTAACGCATTACGATAGCGCATTACGAATGTGGCAGATAAAGATAATAAACTGGATTTGTAGGATAAATGGATTGCTAGATGACAGAACAAAAAACAGAACCCACTGACCAGCAATTGGTTGTCAGAGTTCAGAAAGGTGATAAGCGCGCCTTTGATCTGCTGGTTCTAAAATACCAATATAAAGTACATGCCATCGTCGCGCGGTTTATCCGCGACAGCGATGAGGTGCGAGACGTAGTGCAGGAAGCTTTTATCAAGGCCTACCGCGCACTGCCTAAGTTCCGTGGTGACAGCCAGTTCTACACCTGGCTCTATCGCATTGCCGTGAATACCGCAAAAAACTATTTGGTCGCACGCAGCAGAAGACCGCCATCCTCAGATGTTGATCTCGATGATGCAGAGTATTATTCTGGTAGCGACCAACTGAAAGATCACAGTTCTCCTGAAAATCAGTTGTTTCGCGATCAGCTTGAAGTGGCGATCAATCAGGCTATTGTCGAATTGCCAGAGGATCTGCGTACAGCTGTGACTCTGCGGGAATATGAAGGCCTGAGCTATGAAGATATTGCCGCGGTTATGGACTGCCCTGTGGGCACCATTAGATCGCGTATTTTTCGTGGCAGAGAAGCCATTGACGCACGTGTAGTCGAATTAGTTGAGGGTCACTAAAAGAATGATGAACCTTTTATATAAAGATGGGTCTTACCCTCACTGCATTCAGAACCGCGCCATTCTTATGGCAAATGTTAAGGCCAATGTTAAGGCCAATGTTAAGGCTAATATTAAGGCAACTAACTTTAATGTTTACGAGGTAAATTAATGAGCGATCACAAAGAACGCTTAGATCAATCACTCTCCGCTCTAATGGATGGAGAGGCTACCGATATTGAACTGCACCGCCTGCTTAAAGAGGTCTCTGAAGGCTCTGAGCTGCGCGACAAGTGGAAGCGCTACCATATGGCTTCTTCCGCTATCAAAGGTGATGCAGCCATTGCCTCAATCGATTATTCAGCGGCTATTGCTGCCGCTATAGATGAAGAGCCAGCTCATCGTCAAAGCGGACTCGCTGTATTCGCCGGATCTGCTGGGCGCTTTGCTATAGCCGCCTCAGTTGCCCTGGTCGCCGTGTTTGGTGTTCAGCAGCTTAACAGTCCCCTAGACAGCGTTGCTCCAGTATCCGAGTTTGCCGGTGTCGAACAGGTCAATGAAGAGAATACTGGCCCAGCTATACAGTTCCCCTCAGGTTTTCAGCCCATCATTAACGCTCGCACAGTCAGTGCCGGCGGCAATAACAAGAGTTCACAGTTTGTCACCCCGGTTATTGAGGTTCGCCAACAGGTCGAGCGCAATTATTCGGAAGCTCAGCTGCGCGCTTATATGAATGATGTGATGGCCAAGCACTCGAATCATGCGGCCTTGAACAGCAATCAGGGAATGTTGCCATTTGCTCGCTTAAATGAAGCTGAGGCAGCAGCCAAAAAGGAATAAATCGCAATAATGGTGTTTTTAAGATTAGTTAGAAAAATCAAAGTGGCGGCTCTAGTAGCCGCCGTTTTGCTGCATGGGCCACTATTTGCGGCGCAGATGGAATCGGCCCATGACCTGATGTCGAAAATGGCCAAAGCCTCACGCGAGCTAAACTATCAGGGTTTGTTTACCTATGAGTACCGCGGCAATTTAACCAGCGTTAAGCTGACTCATGGGGTCCATGAGGGGCAGACCTACGAGCGTATTCAGCATATGGATGGTGCTCAGCGCAATGCTCTGCGCCGCACCGATAATGTCGACTGTCTGCGCACTGGGGATATGTTGCTGCGCGGCAGTGCCTACAGAATAAACGACCAGAGTTACGCCCGCTTAGAAAATTTTTACGGGTTTCATATCAAGGGCGAGGGGCGCATCGCCAATCGCCAGGTGGTGATGGTTCATGTACTGCCCAAAGACAAACATCGCTACGGCTATGTTGTGGCCATAGATAAAGAGTCCGGTCTGCTGCTGCAGTCCGTATTGATGAGCCATACAGGCAAACCCCTAGAGCGCTTTCAGTTTGTCGATATCAGCATAGGCGGTTCAATGGCGGAGTTAGGGTTGAGTCCTGAAGCTGACGACTTTGCTGACGTTGCTCTGGATCAAAGTAACTGTATTGATGACAACCGAAAAATTACCACCTCGGCATCCAATTGGAACACCCAGTGGCTGCCCCCTGGCTTTATTATGGCCTCCCATAAAATTGCCGATATGGGTGGTCAGGAATCGATGATGTTCACCGATGGTCTGGCTGTTTTTTCAGTGTTTATCGATATTGATAACGGACGCTCCCTGCCGGCCATAGATGCCAACTTGGGTGCCACTGTGGCGGTGCTAACCAAGGCGGATATCAACAATCAGGAATATGCCATCTGTGTGGTGGGTGAAATTCCTCGGGCCACGGCAAATCAAATTGCCAGTGCTATCTCGCTGTCTCCTTCGCTCTCTGCTTCCCCATATGCCTCCCCATCTCCCTCACTGTCACCTTCACCCTAGGGCGGTGCTTTTATGATTCTTGAAACTGGCGTTGTTGTTGCGGTCGAGTCGGATGGTCTATGGGTTGAGACGATTCAAAAGTCTGCCTGTGAAGTCTGTGTGGCTGAAAAGGGCTGTGGGCAAAAATTTCTCTCCAAGCTCGCGGGCAAGACCGTTAGCATACGTGTGCTGCGCAACAAGAAGTCCTCTGAGACGTTCTCTGTTGGCCAGTCAGTGACCATTGGTATTCCCGAAGACATTATTGTCATGGCCTCTCTGTTGGTTTATCTACTGCCAATTTTTGCCTCTATAGGCGGTGCCTGGCTGTTTTCTGGCAGTGACTGGCAGGCGGTTGGGGGTGCCCTTGGCGGCCTTGTGCTGGGCGGCCTATTGGTGAATCTTCACAGTGTGAGAAAGCGCGACGATGTGCGTTTTAATCCTGTTCTTATGGAAGAACAAGTCCAACCCAGTATTCTTAATTTCCAACACTAAGTGAATTATTAGTTGGCTCTTATTTAAAAGAAGAGATAAAAGAAGTGCTAACTATTTTTTAACCCTGCTGTCTGATCTATTCAAGCCCCATAAACCATCTAACTTTAGTCGCTTAGACCTTTGCCCTGAAAATCGAAATTCCAACTACTGCCGTACTCTAAGTTGGCTATGCTATTTGAGAGAGGCTGTTGTGAGGCCCCGTAGTAAATAGCTGTTGTGAATACCTTTTATGAATAACAGCGAAACATTAAATTAATTTTTGGAGAACACTTCGTGCTTAAAAGACTTTTGCTTGTTACTTCCTTCGTATGTCTTGTTTTTAATCCGCTTAGTGCCCTTGCCCAGCTACCGGATTTCACCGAGCTAGTTGAAGATACCTCTGCTGCAGTGGTGAAAATCAATACGGTGCAGAAAGCCCGTAAAAATAAGTCGGCGCAGATGGCGCCGGGCCAGATTCCGGAGATCTTTCGCGATCTATTTCAGCAGCGCCAGCGGCCGCAAACTCAGCGCCCGGTAATGGCCATGGGTTCGGGCTTTGTGATCTCCGAAGATGGCTACATTATCACCAACCATCATGTGATCGACGGTGCTGACGAGATTGTTGTGCGCTTTTCTGATCGACGTGAATTTACAGCCACAGTGGTGGGCAAAGACCGCCGCTCAGATCTCGCCTTGCTCAAGGTCGAAGCGGATAATCTGCCCACTCTCAAACTTGCTGCCCCAGACCAGCTTAAGGTCGGCGAATGGGTGCTGGCTATAGGCTCTCCATTTGGTCTCGATTACTCGGCCAGTGTCGGTATTGTCAGTGCCATAGGGCGCAGTATTCCAACTGAGAAAGGGGAAAATTACGTACCCTTTATTCAGACCGATGTGGCGATTAATCCGGGCAATTCCGGTGGCCCACTGTTTAATTTGGACGGCGAAGTGGTGGGTATCAACTCACAGATTTATTCTCGCTCAGGAGGCTCTATTGGGCTTTCCTTTGCTATCCCCACCAGTGTCGCCGTCGGTGTTATAGAGCAGCTTAAAGAGAATGGGAAGGTACAGCGCGGCTGGCTCGGCGTAGTGATTCAGGATGTGGATAAAGATTTGGCTCGGTCACTGGATCTGGATCGACCCCAGGGCGCATTAATCAATGCTGTTGAGCCGGACAGTCCAGCAGATAAAGGTGGCATTAAGCCGGGCGATGTAATCGTGCGGTTTAACAAGCAGCCGATTATCGACTCGGGGGATCTACCTCATGTTGTCGGCATGCTGGCTCCAGAAAAGAAGGCTCCGGTGGAGCTCTATCGCAAGGGTAAGTTAAAGAAATTAACCATCGAAATCGGTCGCCTAGATGGCGGTGATTCTAGTGTCGCCGGTGGTGGCGATGGCAGTGATCGCCTAGGTCTTGTGGTTGCCGACCTCAGTGATCGCGAAATGAGCTCTCTGGGTATTCGCGGCGGTGTGGTTATAGAGCAGGTTTCGCCAGATTCGGCGGGCTCAGAGTCGGGCCTAAATCGCGGCGACGTGATCTTGCAGCTGGGCTACAGCCGTATTGATGACAGCGATGAGTACGATCAGGTAGTCCGAGAGTTGCCTCTGGATACGCCAGTATTAATCCGTTTCTATCGACAGGGTAGGGCGATTTCGCGGACTATTATTTTGACAAAGTAAATTGCTGGCGCAGTACTAGAAATATCCTAAATATGCGATAGTGAATGAAAATTAAACCTTAATAGGAAGACCAAAAATGAAAAACAATTCAAAGGCGACCATGTTAACGTCGTTATTGGCTATTACATTTTCATTCTTGTCGCTCAATGCCAATGCTGTTTCTAGTTCCGAATCTGCAGTCGGTCCTTTGATTGACAATGCCATTGCCGGTGATCACCGCAGCCCGAGCAACAAGGCCCGCGATAGTCAGCGCCACCCCAAAGAAACCCTGATGTTTTTTGGCATAAAGCCGGGTATGAAGGTGCTTGAAATACTCCCAGGCGGCGGTTGGTACACCGAAGTGCTCGCGCCGGCCTTAAAAGACCGGGGTCAGTTAACTGTGGCCAGCTTCGGTGCCAATAACCCCTCTGACTATTTGCGTAATGTGCACACTAAATATATCGCCAAGTTGGAGAGTAACCCTGATATCTATGCCAAGGTTAACGCTGAAGTCTTCGAAGACGAGGGCTATTTAACCAAGGTTGCCAGCGCTTCCCAAGATATGGTCCTGACCTTCAGAAACAGTCATAACTGGATACGCTTCGGCGGTATAGAGCAGGCCTATCAATCCTTTAACCGGGTTTTGAAAAAAGGTGGTGTACTGGGTGTTGTGCAGCATCGGGCTGTATCGGGTGCTGATGTTGAGCAAGCTGCTGAGCAAGGCTATGTGCCAGAAGCCTATTTAATTCAGCTGGCGGAAAGTATGGGATTTAAGCTGGTGGCCCAGTCTGAAATCAATGCTAATACCAAAGATACCAAGGATCATTCTAAGGGTGTTTGGTCTCTGCCCCCCAGTTTTCGCGAGAAAGACAACAACAGAGAAAAGTATACTGCTATTGGCGAAACTGATCGCATGACGTTGCGCTTTGTTAAGCTTTAAAGTCGGTCAGAATGAGATCTGAACGCAGTCAGAAACAAGTCTAAATAGTTAAGCTCTCTTTAAACTGCGCCCCTTGACTAATAGGGCGCGCAGCCGATAGCGCAGGGGCCGGGAATAGGCTAAACTGCGCTCGCATTTTCCACTGGTAGTAGAAACCTTTGTCCGATTTAAGTCATATCCGAAATTTTTCAATTATTGCCCATATTGACCATGGCAAATCGACTATTGCAGATCGCTTTATTCAGGTTTGTGGAGGCTTGGCTGATCGTGAAATGGCCGCTCAGGTTCTCGACTCCATGGATATTGAGCGCGAGCGCGGCATTACTATCAAAGCCCAGAGCGTGACGCTGCCTTATACGGCGAAGGACGGTAAAACCTACCAGCTGAACTTTATCGACACTCCAGGGCACGTAGACTTTTCCTACGAAGTGTCCCGCTCACTGGCGGCCTGTGAAGGTGCGCTGCTGATCGTTGATGCGGCTCAGGGCGTTGAAGCTCAGTCCGTGGCCAATTGCTACACGGCGATTGCTCAGGGTCTGGAAGTGATTCCGGTGCTTAATAAAATGGATCTGCCTCAGGCCGAGCCAGAAAAAGTGATCAACGAAATTGAAAACATTATCGGAATTGAAGCCACTGACGCGGTTCGCTGCAGTGCCAAAACCGGTGAAGGCATCAACGACATACTCGAAGAGCTGGTGCGCCAGATACCGCCGCCAGTAGGTGATGTAGATGCACCGCTGCAGGCGCTGATTATCGACTCCTGGTTTGATAACTATTTGGGTGTAGTGTCCCTAGTGCGAGTGATGCAGGGCACCTTGAGCACCAAGAGCAAGATTATCGCCAAAACTATTGGCAAGGGCCATGTGGTCGACAGTGTTGGTGTATTTACCCCTAAGCGCAAAGAGACTGGCGTATTAAGAGCCGGTGAAGTGGGCTTTATGGTTGCCGGCATTAAAGATATTTTAGGTGCGCCTGTGGGTGACACCATTACTAATCTGAGTACCTCAGACACTGACGCACTGCCTGGATTTAAGCGGGTTAAGCCTCAGGTTTATGCTGGCATGTTCCCTGTGGATTCAGATGATTTTGAAGATTTCCGTGAAGCCCTGTCCAAGTTAGCGGTCAACGATGCCTCACTGTTCTATGAGCCTGAGAGTTCTGATGCCCTGGGCTTTGGCTTCCGCTGTGGCTTCCTCGGTATGCTGCATATGGAGATTATCCAAGAGCGCCTCGAGCGTGAGTACGATCTCAATCTGATCACCACGGCCCCTACAGTAGTCTACGAAATTCTCACTAACAGTGGCGACATACTGCAGATGTCCAATCCCTCTGCACTGCCAGATCCGGCTCAGATCGATGAGATGCGCGAGCCAATCTGTGAAGCCAATATCCTGGTACCTAAGGATTATGTGGGCAATGTTATCTCCCTCTGTGTTGAAAAGCGCGGCGTGCAAAAAGATATGCAGTTTGTCGGTGGTCAGGTTTCGATCAGCTATGAGTTGCCTATGAGTGAAGTGGTAATGGATTTCTTCGACAGACTCAAATCAGTCAGTCGCGGCTTTGCCTCATTGGATTATACCTTTGTACGTTTCCAGGCTGCTTCGCTAGTGCGTCTGGATGTATTGATTAACGGCGACCGTGTCGATGCCCTGTCAGCCATTGTCCACCGTGACACGTCGCAGAATAAAGGCCGCACTCTTGCTGATAAAATGAAAGAGCTGATTCCGCGACAGATGTTTGATGTTGCCATTCAGGCTGCTATTGGCGGCAGTGTGGTGGCTCGAACAACGGTAAAAGCACTGCGCAAAAATGTGACCGCGAAATGCTATGGTGGCGATGTGTCGCGCAAGAAGAAACTGCTTGAGAAGCAGAAAGCCGGTAAGAAACGCATGAAGCAGGTAGGTAATGTTGAAATCCCCCAGGATGCCTTCCTCGCCGTATTGAAAAGTTGATCAGCCCAATGTGGATCAACGCACAAGGAGTAATATCTCTATGGATCTAAATTTCGAATTAATTTTAACCGTTATCTTCCTGGTTTCAGCGCTGTTTTGGCTGCTAAACAAGTTTGTTGTGCGCCAAACCGAAGGTGCAGTGGAATTTTTGGCCTCACTGGCACCGGTTTTGGGTTTAGTTTTGGTACTGCGCTCTTTTGTTGTCGAGCCGTTTCAGATTCCCTCATCATCTATGGTTCCAACACTCAAGGTTGGCGACTTTATTCTGGTGAATAAATGGACCTACGGTATAAGACTGCCGGTTCTGCGCAATAAAATTATCGAGCTCAATTCACCTGAGCGTGGCGATGTGATGGTTTTCTTTCCGCCCCATGAAGAACGCTATTTTATTAAGCGTGTAATTGGTTTGCCCGGCGACGAGATTCATGTTTTAGACGGTGTGCTATATATTAATGGCGACAAGATGAGTCAGAAGGTCTTGGAAGGTGAAATTCCTGCGCCTCGTTCAGTGGCCATGACCGAAGACCTCTACGGTCTCGAACACGCCATGCAGAAGCGTATCTTGCCGACAAGGTTGAGCCAAAACTTTACCGCCGTAGTGCCGGCAGGGCATTACTTTATGATGGGCGATAACCGTGATAACTCAAGTGACAGTCGTGTCTGGGGCCCAGTTCCTGAAGAACGCATTGTAGGTAAAGCCTTTGCTCGCTGGATGTTTTGGGATAAGTTTATGAGTCTGCCAAGCTTTAGTCGGGCAGGAAAGATAGATTAAGTCTGCATACCAAGGCTAAAAGTTAAGCGCTAAGCGTCGCGATTGCGGGATGTAATCAGTAAAGCTAAAAGGGAGTTAGGCATATGAGAGGAAGCAAACAGTCAGGCATGACCACATTGTCGACACTTTTTGTGGTCGCCGTAGTAGGGTTCTTTTTTACGGTTATTTTTAAGTTGGCACCCCATTACCTGGATAATAGGATGATTCAATCCGCTTTTAATCAGGTGGGTGAATCGAATATTAGCGGCAAGTCAGATACTCAAATACGCCATACGATTGCCAGTTTTTTTACCATTAACAATATTCGCGATGTCGATATAGCAAAGATCGTCATTGCTCGAGGCGATGCAACAACCCGCATCAGCCTGGACTATGAAACGCGCTTTGCAATGTTTGGCAATGTCGATGTAGTGCTTAGCTTTAGCAACCAGTATGACAGTGCCCAGTGACATAATTAAATTGAGGATACTTTGTGGCGAGCAATGCCAAGCAACTTCAGGACCGTCTGCAATATCAGTTCAGCGATCCACAGCTACTGACCCTAGCACTCTCCCACCGGAGCTGCGGCAGCCATAATAACGAAAGACTCGAGTTTCTCGGCGATGCTGTTCTTGGTATGGCTATTTCCAGTTTTCTTTTTCAGCGTTTCCCCGAGGCCCGAGAGGGCGACCTCAGTCGCATTCGCTCGCAGATCGTGCGTGCTGAATCTCTGGCTGAAATTGCACGCAATCTCGACCTAGGTCCTGAATTACTGCTCGGCCCCGGAGAGATGAAAAGTGGCGGTCATCGTCGCGATTCGATTCTTGGCGACACCGTTGAAGCACTGCTAGGTGCTGTGTTTCTCGATCAGGGTTTAGAGGCCGTAGAAGCCTGTATACAAAACTGGTTTAGCGAGTCACTGAATACCCTAACCCTCGATTCCCCGGTTAAGGATGCCAAAACTGCTCTGCAGGAGTGGTTACAGGCCCGTGGCAAGCCCTTACCTGAGTATCTGGTTGTAAAAACCGAAGGAGAGGATCATAGTCGTCTCTTCACCATGAGTTGCACAATCGACGCAGTGGAAGAAACTGCTGAGGCAACTGCCAGTAGTCGCCGCAAAGCCGAGCAGCTGGTTGCCGAAAAATTAGTAAAAAAATTGGAGAATATTTAGTGACTGATACACCAACACGCTGTGGCTATGTGGCCATAGTCGGTCGTCCCAATGTGGGCAAATCGACGCTGCTCAATCATATTTTGGGGCAGAAGCTGTGTATCACCTCACGCAAACCTCAGACCACCAGACACACTCTGTTGGGGATCAAGACGGTTGATGAAACCCAGGTGATCTTTGTCGATACCCCGGGTATTCACACCAATCAAGAGCGCGCGATTAACCGTGTTATGAATCGCTCCGCGGCCAGTGTTATAGCCGATGTGGATGTGGTGATCTTTGTCGTCGATCGCTTCGAGTGGAGCGAGGCCGATGAGTACGTGGCCAAATATATTGCCAACTACGATGTGCCAGTGATTGTTGCGATCAATAAAGTGGATCTTATTGAAGATAAAGAAGCGCTGCTGCCACACCTGCAGTTTCTATCTGAGAAAGTTAAGGCAGCGGATCTGATTCCCCTGTCAGCACTGCGCAAAACCAATTTTGAGCAGCTTGAAGCTAAAATTAGCACCTTTATTCCCGAAGCCATGCATATGTTTCCCGATGATCAGATCACTGATCGCAGCGAACGATTTTTGGCTGCGGAAATGGTCCGTGAGAAAATTATGCGCCAGTTGGGTGCCGAGGTTCCCTATCAGGTCACCGTTGAAATTGAAGAGTTTCGCGTCGAGCGCAATGTCACCCATATTGGTGCTTTGATACTGGTTGAGCGTGAAGGACAGAAGAAAATTATTATTGGCAATAAAGGCGAACGTATTAAAAGTATCGGCCAGCAGGCACGGGCTGATATGGAGAGCCTGCTCGACTGCAAAGTCATGCTTAAAACCTGGGTCAAAGTTCGCAGCGGCTGGTCTGATGACGAACGCGCACTGCGCAGCCTCGGCTACACCGACAGGTAAGCGCTGTGCGCATTGAGGCTGAGCCGGGATTTTTATTACACTCGACGCCCTATCGTGACACCAGCCTGCTGGTGGATCTGTATACCGCCAATCACGGCCGTGTGCGCTGTGTTGCCAAGGGTTTTCGCAAGCCCAATAAACAGGGTATCAATCGCTCCATCTTTCCCTACACCGAACATCATTTCAGTTGGCAGGGTCGCGGTGAATTAAAAACCCTGACCAAAGCCGATGGAATCCAGGCCCCCGTATTTCTTAAACAAGAGTGCCTTTTTACAGGGCTCTATATCAATGAGTTATTTTATCGCCTGCTCCAAGAGCAGGATATTCACCCATATCTCTATCAGCAATACCAACAGTTTATGGCCGTTCTCTGCGCGGCTCAGCCCGATGAAGTGCGCCTGCGACAGTTAGAAATGACCTTGCTTGAAGAGCTGGGTTACGGCCTGGTGTTGGACTGCGAGGGACAGACTGGTACAGCGCTGATTCCGAACAGGTACTATCAATATATTCCTGAGCAGGGATTGGTTATGTCGATTAATCAGCGGGAAGCTGTGCCCGGCAATTACTCTGGTGCCGACCTAATGAATATCGCCGCAGGTGAATTTTCTCAGGGCACAGCCCAGAGAACCGCCAAGCAGTTGCTGCGTAGTGTGATCAATTTTTATCTCGGTGGCAGGCAGTTACACAGTCGCGAACTCTATCGCCAGCATTTGCAGTCACAGACATCGGTGTCTATTAAAATCAATAAAGAGAACCTTTCATGATTATCGCCATAGGCACAGATATAGTTGAGATTGCCCGCATTGCTAAGGTGCTAGAGCGTCAGGCCGAGCGCTTTGTGGAGCGCATTCTCTGTCCCAGCGAGCTGGAGCAATATGCATCTCGGGGCAATCCTGTCGCCTTTATCGCCACACGTTTTGCCGCCAAAGAAGCCATAGCCAAGGCGCTGGGTACTGGCATAGGTCACGGGGTGAGCTTTCAGGATATGCAGATCAGCAATGATGAAAAGGGTGCTCCCCATGTGCAACTGTCTGGCGGTGCCGCCGAAGTGATGCACAGTCGCGGTGGTCAGCGGGTCTTACTCAGTCTAGCCGACGAGCGTGATTACGCTATAGCCTACGCCATGCTCTCCGAATAAATAGTAATCTAAGGGTCCTGTCTCTGTAAAAAAAGAGCTTGGCATATGCTAAACAATTATGGGCTATAACAGACCTGCAGAGGCGGCAGGGAAACTGTTCAGGCACAATACCTAGCTCAATTCTTGATTTATTTAAACCTTATAAAGAGTAGCGTCCATGCAGTACCCAACTATTGACCAAGGCATAGGTAACACCAGACTAGTTCAACTGCAGCGTATGCCTGGTAATACCTCGAATATCATTCTTGCGAAACTGGAAGGGGATAACCCTGCGGGCTCAGTCAAAGATCGTCCGGCCTTAAGCATGATCAAAAAGGCTCAGGCTCGGGGTGATATTAAGCCTGGGGATCGTCTGATTGAAGCCACCAGCGGCAATACAGGTATTGCTCTGGCTATGGTTGCGGCGATGATGGGCTATCGTATGACTCTGATCATGCCAGCCAATGCCACGGATGAGCGCAAATGGGCCATGACTGCCTACGGTGCCGAATTGATTGAAGTGAGCAAAGAGCAGGGCATGGAGGGCGCCCGTGATCTGGCCCGACAGATGCAGGAGCAGGGGTTGGGCAAGGTATTGGATCAATTTAATAATCCAGACAACCCTCTTGCCCACTATGAGGGCACTGGGCCAGAAATCTGGCGTGACACTAAGGGTTCTGTCACTCATTTTGTCAGTTCAATGGGCACCACCGGAACCATTATGGGTACCTCAGCGTATTTAAAACAGCAGAACCCCGACATTCAAATTATTGGCCTGCAGCCTCAGGAGGGCGCCTCTATTCCCGGTATCCGACGTTGGCCTGCAGCCTATATGCCAAGTATTTTTGACGCCGCCAAGGTGGATCAAACCTTAGATATCTCCCAGCAAGCCGCCGAACAGACCATGCGTCGCTTGGCCACCGAGGAGGGGATCTTCTGTGGTGTCTCGGCTGGTGGTTCAGTTTCTGCCGCTTTAGACATCAGTAAGCAGGTGGAAAATGCCGTTATCGTTGCTATTATCTGTGATCGGGGTGATCGCTATCTCTCTTCCGGGATTTACGGGTAGGGAAGGAACTATCACAACAGACTCAGGCAGGCGCGTGAGCAATAAGTCAAAAAGGATAGAGCCCAGCGCCGCAATTCGAGATCAAGGAAATGGTCAAAGTTCGTCAACAGCATCCACAGGATGATGCCGATCAGATTGATATTCAACGCTGGACTGATGAGCTTATTCAACGCCATGCAATGGCTGAAAGCGATGCCCAGTTACTGCTCCATGCCTGCAGATTTACTCGCCAGGCTCTAACCGAAGAATTTGATCCTGAACGCCTGTGGAATTCCGCCACCGGCTGCCTGCAAACCGGCCTCGAAATGGCCGAAATTCTCGCCGAACTGTCTCTTGATAGTGCCGCCCTTCAGGCGGCAATACTCTATCGTGCTATTCGCGAAGGCCGCATCTCTCTGGATAAAGTGCGCCGCGAGTTCGGTTCAGAAGTTGCTGGACTGATCGATAAAGTGCTGCGCATGGCTGTGATTAGCACAATCAGTAACGCCCAGGGCGGATCGGTTTTTGGTCATATTGCCGGCCAGCAGGCAAACAAAACCCGCGAAATGCTGGTTTCGATTATCGACGATATTCGCGTGCCATTAATCAAAATTGCCGAGCGCACCTGTGCCATTCGTGCGGTTAAAACAGCCAGTTCGGACAAACAGATCCGCGTTGCCCGTGAAGTAGTGGATGTTTACGCGCCCCTGGCCCATCGGTTGGGCCTCGGCAACCTTAAGTGGGAACTGGAAGATCTGGCCTTTCGTTATCTGCAACCTCTAGACTACGCCACCGTGGCAAGCCTGCTGGCGGAAAAACGACGAGATCGCCAAGCCTATATTGCCGAGACGATTCGCCTGGTTGAAGAGCAGCTTACCAGCCTAAATATAGAAGGTGAGGTGAGCGGGCGGCCAAAGCATATTTATTCTATTTGGTCGAAAATGCAGCGCAAAAATCTGAGCTTTACTCAGGTCTATGATATTCGCGCACTGCGTGTTTTGGTGCCCACAGTGGCAGACTGTTATGCGGTTTTGGGCTGGATGCACAGTCGCTGGGAAAATCTGCCCAGTGAATACGATGACTATATAGCTGCGCCAAAAGAAAATGGTTACAGCTCACTGCACACAGCCGTTATTGGACCCGAAGGAAAAATCTTAGAAATTCAGATTCGTACTTTTGATATGCACAATGCTGCCGAGTTGGGTGTCTGTGCCCACTGGCGGTACAAAGGCGGCAGTGTAAAAACTGCAGATAAAAGCTACGAAGAAAAAATTGAATGGTTGCGTCATGTTCTCGATTGGTCAAAGGAAATTGAGAGCAACGATTCGGCGGAGAACTCTCAGCACTCTCAGATCTCTCAGAACTCTCAGAACTCTCAGCATTCCCAACAATCAGTGAGTGAAGGCCGAGTTTATGTCTTCACCCCTGAGGGGCATGTAGTGGATCTGCCTACAGGCGCAACACCACTGGATTTTGCCTATTACGTGCATACGGATCTTGGCCATCGCTGTCGCGGTGCCAAAGTGAATGGCCGCATTGTGCCCCTGAGTCGTGCGCTGCGCACTGCAGATCAGGTGAGTATCATCACCACTCGTCAGGGCGAACCTTCCCGGGACTGGTTATCTGCGTCCATGGGTTATCTGAAAACTAGCCGCGCCCGCAGCAAGGTGCAGTACTGGTTTCGCAAACAAAACCAAGAGCACAACCAGATTGAGGGGAAGAAACTTTTAGAGCGCGAGTTAGCTCAGTTAAATATCAGCGAAATTGATCTACAGAAAGCCGCCCAGCGTTTTAATAAGCAGGGTGCTCTTGGCTTGTATGCGGCTATAGGAGCCGGTGATGTAGGTGTCGAACAGGTGATTAATTCACTGCAGAGCCGTCAGGGAAAAAGTAAAAGTCTAGATGCTCTTGATTCGGTGAGTTCTCTGGAGTCTTTCGACTCAAGCGCGACCGAGGAATCCTCCACAGCTCAGCGTTTTGAATCCTCCGATGTGTATATCCATGGTGTCGGCAATCTGCTCACCCAGATGGCGCGCTGCTGTCGCCCGCTGCCCGGCGACAGTATCGGTGGTTATATTACTCAGGGGCGTGGTATTTCCATTCACCGTCAAGACTGCGGTAACTTCTTGCGGTTACAGGGCGCTGACCCCCAGCGCATTATTAAAGTTGAATGGGGCGTTCAGCCACAGAAAAACTACAGGGTGAAAATTGCTCTTGATACCTATGATCGCAGTGGGCTGTTATTGGACATAACCAAAACCGTCGATCGCCTTGGTTTACATATAGCCTCAATGACCAGCGATGAGAAAACTCGACGCAAAAAATCCATGAACAGCTCGCATATTTTACTGGCTCTAGATGTCCCCAGTCTCGATCAGCTGAGTGCAGTATTGTCACAGTTAAATCAAATCCCCAACGTGGTAGCCGCTAGGCGTGTGAGCGATTAGACTGAAGCCTTCCCACTAGTTTAATTCCACAAGCGCTTTTCTCAGGTGCATTCCACAGGTGCTTTTAAAAGAGGCTAACAAGGTTATCTCAATGGCTAGACAATACACGGTTGATGATCTGCGTTATTTGATGCAGCGGTTACGAAATCCTGAAAGCGGTTGTCCCTGGGATTTAAAACAGTCTTTCTCCAGTATCGCCAAACATACTTTAGAGGAGGTCTATGAAGTTATAGATGCCATTGAGCGCGATGATCTTCATCATTTGGGAGAGGAGTTAGGCGATCTATTATTTCAGGTTATTTTTTACGCAGAGCTGGGTGCGGAGCAGAAGATTTTTGATTTCGACACGCTGGTACAAGGGCTTGTAGAAAAGCTTGTTCGTCGTCATCCCCATGTGTTTCCCCTTGGCACTCTTGAGAGCGAAATTGAGCCTGGAAGCAGAGTTGATAATGCTGTGGAAGAAGCTCGCATCAAAAAAGTTTGGGAAGACGTTAAAGCTGAGGAGCGAGCCGCAAAAGGCGAGAGCAAAACTCTGGATGATATTCCCCTGGCTATCCCGGCTTTAAGCCGTGCCCAAAAATTGCAAAAAAGAGCCGCCACCAAAGGCTTTGACTGGCAGTACCTGAGTCAGGTGGTGAAAGTGGTTCGCGAGGAACTTGAAGAGCTAGAGGTAGAGATTGCTGTAAATGATAGGGCAGCGATTGAAGATGAATTGGGTGATCTATTGTTTAGCTGCGTGAACTTGGCCCGTCATCTAGAGGTAGATCCAGAGCGCGCACTGCGTCAGGCAAACGGAAAGTTTCAGCGACGTTTCCAAGCTATGGAAGAACTTGCACAGCGGGCTGGCAACGACTTTTCGCAGCTCACCACAGACAAAATGGAACTGCTCTGGGTTGAGGTCAAGCGGTCTGAGTAACTGTTAGCACTATACTGCTCATTTACTTAGCCGGAACTGCTGCTTGTCTGGTTAATTTAATCCGTGTATTGTGAGCGACCTTTTCGGGATAGCAGCTGTAGTGCAGGTCTGTTGTAGCATTTAAATAGCCTAACAGCCTGCCCATCTGCATAACCTCCCATGTAGTTTTGACTGTTCAAGGAATCATATTGATGAGAGTTATTTTGTTAGGCCCTCCAGGCGCAGGTAAAGGTACTCAAGCACAGTTTATTACTGAGAAATATTCAGTACCGCAAATATCCACTGGCGACATGCTGCGCAGTGCCGTTAAAGCAGGCACTGAACTGGGCCTTAAAGTAAAAGATATTATGACTTCTGGCGGATTGGTGTCTGACGAAATTATTATCGCACTGGTCAAAGAGCGCATAGAGCAGTCAGACTGTGCTGGCGGCTTTCTGTTTGATGGATTTCCGCGCACGATTCCCCAGGCTCAGGCTCTGGTCGATGCCAATGTGCCGATTGAATATGTTGTTGAAATTGCCGTCGATGATGAACAGATTGTATCTCGCCTCAGTGGCCGTCGTGTCCATGAAGATTCTGGTCGGGTTTATCATGTTGAACACAATCCGCCAAAAACTGCAGGCCTTGATGATGAGACTCAAGACCCATTGATTCAGCGAGCAGACGATAAAGAAGAAACTATTCGCAATCGTCTCAGTATTTACCACAGTCAAACCAAACCATTGGTTGAATTTTATCAGGGTCTGTCGGCCACAGAAACTGACGCACCACGATTTTCAACGGTAGATGGCCTTGGCAGTCTCAATGATGTGCAGGCTAGACTAGTTTCCGCATTAGCCTAACTTTTTTAAAAAGTAGTGTGTAAAAGCACTGCTTTTTAAAACTATTTCTTCAAATCTTCTTTTTTTTTGCAATTAAAACCCTATTTTTGTCGAAAAACGCGGTTTTAATTGGAAAAATATTCCACAACTGCTTAAACTCGCGGCTACATGACCTAACGTCTTTTTATCGTGATGGTAAAACTTGTATTTATTTACGTGAGGAACGCATAAATGAAACGTCCAGCCAAGAAAACAGTATCTAAAGCAAAAGTAAAAGCGAAACCACAAACTTCACCTGTTCAGGCTGCAGCTAAAGTTGTCGATTCCGTTAAAAAGCAAATCGTAGCTCATGACAAAAAACATGCCGCTGTTGTAGTTAAAGTAAACAAAGCTAAAGCAAAAATCGCCGTCAAGGCAACTGCTGCTGCTAAAGCCAGTTTGGCTACAGCGCGAAAGCAAGCTTCCGCTAGCCGCAAAATTGCTGCCGCACTGCGCGACGGTTTGCGTTCTGCGAAAGTTGAACTTAAGGCTACTGAGTTAAAGCACAAGGTTGCAGCTGCTGAAGCTTCCGCAAAAACTGCTGTACTGAAAGCTGAAGTGCGGTTGCAGGCTGCTCAGGATGCTGATCTTGCCGCCGCAATGAAGCGATTTGAAAAGCGCTGGTTAAAGGCTCGCGCCAAAGCAACTTCGAAGAAAATGAAAGCAACTGAAAAGAAAGCAGCCCTTAAAGTCCAGGCCGCTGAAAAAGCTGTAGTAACCAAGCTTAAAGCCGCCGCTAAAAAAGCCGCAGGCAAAAAGCCAGCTGCTAAGAAAGCTGTTGCCAAGGTTGCTGTCGCTAAGAAGCCAGAAGCCAAAAAAGCTGTAGCTAAGAAGCCAGTTGCTAAGAAAGCCGCTGCTAAGAAAGCCGCTGCTAAGAAAGTTGTAGCCAAGAAGCCAGCGGCTAAGAAAGCGACTGCTAAGAAAGCTGTAGCCAAGAAGCCAGCTGCTAAGAAAGCGACTGCTAAGAAAGTTGTAGCGAAGAAGCCAGCGGCTAAGAAAGCGACTGCTAAGAAAGTTGTAGCGAAGAAGCCAGCGGCTAAGAAAGCGACTGCTAAGAAAGTTGTAGCGAAGAAGCCAGCGGCTAAGAAAGCGACTGCTAAGAAAGTCGTAGCCAAGAAGCCAACTGCTAAAAAAGCCACTGCTAAGAAAGCAGTGGCCAAGAAGCCAACGGTTAAGAAAGTTGCAGCTAAGAAAGCTGCAGCGCCAGTCGCCGCAAAGTAATATTGCGACGTGCAGCTGCCAGGATCTTAAGGCGACAAATTGT